>DATNLP010000622.1:0-28612 GCA_035602795.1 Acidimicrobiales bacterium
CGTGAAACGACGTCGGAACGTCGCGGTGTCGCGACGCCCTAATTGACCATCAATCCAGCCGAAGCAGATCGCCTCGTCAAGCGCCTCGTCGTACGAGATGGTTGTCGGATCGGCCGTTCCCTTTTTGGCCAATACCAGCCATACACCTAGTGAATCGGCGTGATGAGTGCTCAACCATCTTCGCCATTCGCCAGCGTCCACGACCAGAAGCTCTGGGAGATCCACGGCGTTCAGGGTATCCCCCGTGTGCCGGTCGGCCGCAGTTAGCCGCCCGCAAACAACCGAAGGTGAATAGTGCGCCCGCTCCCGGCGAACTGGGGCGCTCGGGCAACTCGAGTCAGAGTGAGCTCTTGTAAGAATGAAGTAGTGACTGACATCCGTTCGGTGGTTGTCTGCTCCCAATGCGAGGTCCACTGGTACGTGGGTGCCGAACCGGCCAAATGTAGCGACCCTGGCCACGACCATCTGCGGTTCGACCTCCACGTACATCGTTCCCTCGTCGTGTTGCCCGATGGGACAGGCGTCACCGCGGTCTCATTTGACGCGACGGATCCCTATGCCCGTGATGAGCTGCCAGACTTCGGTCTGTACCTGGACCCGCAATGGGATCCGCCATGGACCCACGATCACCTCGATTGGCCAGATTTCGGTGTGCCGAGTGACTCCGCCTCGGTGGCGACCGCCTTGTGGGCGCTGCTCGAGCGAGCTCGTCAGCAGGACCGAGTCGAAGTTGGCTGCCTGGGCGGGCACGGACGGACCGGTACAGCTCTGGCCTGCCTCGCCATCATGGTGGGGTTGGCTCCTGGGGATGCGGTGACCTGGGTCCGCGAGAACTACTGCCGTGATGCGGTGGAGTCTGGCCAACAGGAAGAGTTTGTTGCCCGGTTTGTCGGCTGACAACTGAACCCATCCGCGTCTGAGTGCCAATCGTCCCGGCGTATTGGGCTACAGCCCTCGTCCGGCACCCAAACGGTCAGCCTCTCACCGAGAAGAGCTTCCAGGTCCCTGGTACGCCCCTTAGCTCGTGGTCCCCTCGGTCATCGAAGTCGAACCCCGACCCGGCTACAAGCATGGGAACGGCGGCGGAGACCCACACCTCTCCAGGTGAGGCTGAATCCAAAACGCGCGCTGCGATGTGTACTCCAATCCCCGCAATGTCTGATTCCCTGATCTCTACCTCCCCGGTATGAAGTCCGGCCCGGATATCAAGGCCCAGGGGCTTTAAAGAATCGACGAGGGCATTGGCGCAGCGGATGGCTCGGCCGGGGCCGTAGAATGTCGCGAGGATCCCGTCACCAGTGGTTTTCACAATCCGTCCCTGGTGTTGCAAGACGAGGGTTCGGGTGAGGGCGTCATGCGCCTCGAGGAGGTTCCGCCACGCGTGATCGCCGAGCGCCGCGGCCCGTTCTGTCGATCCCACGATGTCAGTGAACAAGATGGCTGCGAGCGCACGCTCGGGAACGAGGACCGCGGTGAGGCCAGCCAAGAACTCATCAATATGGCGAAGCGCCTCCTCCCCACCGGGCTCGCCGAAAGGCCATCCGTCTCTTCCCGGAAGCAGGGCGAAGCGCGTTCCTGCAATGTGTTCGGCGATGTAACGGCCGTGCTCGACTGGCGTCGCTTCGAACCCTTGACGGTGTAGTACGAGCGTTGGCACTTGCACCAGTGACAACGTGTTGCGCACGTCGGGATGTGGGAGAACGCCCGGGCGGCCATGGTTGGCGTCATGGCCAAGCGTTAGGCTTTCGCAAACCAGGGACCAAAGGATGGATATCTTTTGACAACGTCGGGAAATAGGAATTCGCCCAGACCGGGTCCACCCCAAGCGTCAATGACGAACTGCGTGAAGACGGTCAGCTCCTCGTCCGAAAAACCGACGGGGTGGTCAGGTGTCGCCAAAGAACCAGCTTCGGCATTGATGAGAATCAACCCCGCCGTGCGCGATGGATGCGTCCCTGCAAAGAGAATCGCGCCAGGTCCGGAATCAGCAAGCCCACACAGCACCGCCCTTTCCAATCCGACTACGTCCAAGACGGTTCGCGCATCGTCCGCCCACTGTTCCCACGGAGGGAGTTCCTCGCCGGAGGGGTGGTCGGAAGCCCCAGTCCCTCGCCGGTCGAAGGTGATGACGCGGGCTCTGGCACCAAGCCAATCGAGAAACTCGGCGTAAGGGGGCCAGTCCCAGCGAAGATCGATGCAGTCGCCTGAGCCAGCGAACCAAATGAAGTCCAGCTCACCGTTACCAAAGACCTGATACGCAATCCGATCTGCTCCGAGGAGCGCGTATGCAGTTTCTGGAACCTGGATCACCGCTCCATTACCCCCGGGTCGTCGGCTTGCGGTACATGGCCTTAAGTTTGGCCCAGTCGGCGATGGCCCGAAGGTACCTTGCCGAATGGGGACTGGCCCGGAATCGTGTCCCACCGACCCGATGCTCCTCTGTGATACCCCCAACCACGGGTGGAGTGTGCTCGATGCCGGCCCATTCCGCTCTTTGGGAGGCACTGGCTCGGCCTACCTCCAAGGGCGCGGGTCACTCGGAAGAAGCGACCACGACACGAGGTCTGGACGGTCACCCTTGATCGGTTCGTAGGACCGCAATACCCCTTCTCGCGTGAACCCCAGCCTTGCCGCCAGCCGGTTCGATGCTTTGTTCTCGGGGTGGATTACCAAGAAGACGCGCTCAATGCCTTTGGAGAACCCCCAGTCGATGAGGAGGCTGAGCGCCCGAGAAGTAACGCCTCGGCCACGCTCTGAGGCATCAACCCAGTAGTGCGCCTCGGCGCTCACGTGTCGAGGATTGAAGTTCAGTCCCACCTGCCCTAGGAGATGATCGTCGTGTGCATCGACGACGGCGAAACGAGGATGGCCCATAGGCCACCGCTCGTTGCCGGTGTCAATCCACTCGCCAGCCTCTGCCTCAGTGAGGCCATCCTTCATGAAGGTGAAACGGAGGATGTCTGGGTCCCGACATGCTGAGGCGACCGCGGCAGCATCGCTCGCCCGGAACGGACGAAGAGCTACACCACCACTTTGCAGTCGAGGCTTCGGCGGGAACCATTCCATGGTGGTCCATTCTGCCGGTTCCCGAATATGGCGCACAGAGCCGGCGGTGAACTGGGGCAGTCCGGGGATCGACTATTCCCTCAGATGCCCGGCTTCGTCCGCTGCGCTTAGAGCATCGCCGACAAGCCAGGCATCGACCCTGAAAACGACCTCCTCACCCTCGGCCATCCCTGCGTCGTCGATGATCAGACCGATAAGCGAAACCGAAGCGGCTTGATGGCGCACATCTCTCTGTCAGTCTCCGGTGATAGTTCTTCCTCGGATCGCGATCGCCGCCAAATGGCCACGGCTTGATCTGCGAGGTTCCTCGGAAGGCGGACCTTCAACTCTTTTGACTGATCGGCGATCTGGTGACCGATTTCGGCAGCAGTGCGGCTTCTCGCTTCCATGGGTGGAGTGGTGACCCTCCCTGGGCGGTCGGGTAAGCACCCTTGCCTCTCCCCGCCTGGATCGTTCATCATCGCCACCATGGGAGCGGGCGGGTTCAAGGGTGGAGGTTCGCGGTCGAGAAGCAGGGCCCAATGACGGCGGCCTGGTACTGGTGGCGTGCCACGTGGCGGTCTTCGTGGCGGGCCGGTGGGATGACAGAATGTGAATGGTGCGCAGATCACTAAGCCTGCTCGGGATGGCTGCGGCCGTGCTGATCCTTGGGTTCGTCGCGCTTTTTGGGGTCGGTGGACGCGGCAATCCCTCAGACGCGGGCGGCTTCCCAACGACGACAACGACAACGACCACAAGATCAGTGCCGACCTCGACAACCATCATCACCTTGAAAGGCGTTGGCCCGCAGTTCAACAACAAACAAGCGATTCTTGTCTTTGTAGCCGTACCCAACGTGGTGGGAATGACCCTGGCCCAGGCGAATTCAGCACTGTCCGCCGTTGGACTTTCCTGGGAAGTCTCGACCCCTTCGACCGCTGCCGCCGGAACGAGTTCGACTGGAACGATTCTGGCCCAAGGTCCCGTTGCCGGTTCGCAGGCCCCACGAGGAGAGGTTATCCAACTCACTGTCTCTGGCTACTGAAGCAGACCCACTAACTGGCGGATTGGGGTCACCTTCCTTGTGAGTGGATCACCCATGTAACCGACGGATGGGAACATCCAGAGATGGACGGAGAATCGGAGCCGCCCGCCAGTGTGATGAGATGGGCACGAAACGAGTTCGTGATAATGGCTGAAGGAGGTGCCAACCAAGATGTTGGCCGCTGACGCGACGAGTGGACTATTCATCGGTCTTTGGGCCGTGATCTACTTCGTTCTGATGGTGACGCTCGGCATCATGTCGATCCGGAAGGGCCATTGGGTGATGTTCATTATCGGAATTTTCTTGCCACTCTTCTGGCTGATCGGCGCTCTGTTACCTAGAAGGGTGCGTTGAGGATCCTTTCGGAGCGCTGCCAACCCGGCGGCAATGTAAGGGGACACCCGGGTCCACGCCAAGGCCACTCGGGACGGACCTAGGGGTCGCCTGGGTCTCGAACGACTGGCGCTCAGGCCCACTGAGGCTTTCTCGTGTTGTCGGGTGATTCAGTTTTTTGCCGCGAAAAGGTGCCAGGAGCCCGGCACTCCCTTGAGTTGATGCTCGCCACGGTCATCGAATTCGATTCCGGACCCCGCGACCAGGTCGGTGACAGTTCGGGAAACCAAAATCTCGGCTGGTTGTGCGGCGCTGCATATCCGGGCCGCCGTGTGCACGGCGATGCCCGCGATGTCTTCACCACGCTGTTCGATTTCTCCGATGTGAACTCCACAGCGTATGGAGACGTCGATTTGGGCGACGCCATCGGCTTTGGCGCAGAAGATGGCTGCCGCCGGCCCGTCGAACGTTGCAAGTACGCCGTCACCTGTCGCCTTCACGAGCCTTCCGCCGAACCGCGAGACTTGACGTTCGGTGAGAAGGTCGTGGCGGTCGAGCCGATCCCGCCACGCTTGGTCTCCGAGGCTTCGTACAGCCTCGGTGGATTGAACGATGTCGGTGAACAGGACCGTGGCGAGTCGCCGCTTCCCAGTCGGCGCATGCCGGGTTCCAGTGAGGAATTCCTCGATCTCGCCCACAGTGCCCGTGTCGTCGGTCCAGGGGAGGTGATCGGCAGAGGCAAGCTCGGTGAATCTGGCGTTAGAAATGTGAGTCCCCAGGTATCGGCCGTGATCGACTCGCACAAAGTTGTTGCCGACCGCGTGCAGGACCAGGGTCGGGGCTTGTACTTGCCGGAGCAAGTCCCGAACGTCGGTGTCCCGCGACATCATGAACATTGCTCGTGCCGCGGCCGGACTGGCCCCACGGTGGCCCGCCTCTCGCCACCATGATTGGAATGCGCCCTCTCTCATGCGGCTGGGGGCCATCAGCGGAAGATCGTCGGCTGCCTCGGACGGAGCCGTCGGTGTCGCTGGGGGCTCCACCAGAGAATCCATGAAACGGTCGAAGAGACTTGCGGGTATGCCAATGGGATAATCATCCGTTCGCACGATTCGGGCATACGTGTTGATCAGGACGAGGGCTCGTGTGGCCGAAGGGTTTGTGGCTGCCAAAAACATGGCCACTGGTCCAGAATGTCCGGTCGCCACTAGCGCAGCCTCGTCGGATGCAGCAGCTGACATCACTGCAAGCGTGTCATTGGCGTATTGCTCGATGGTTGCACCGTTGGCGCTGAGGGGGTCAGATAATCCGATACCACGAGCATCGAATCGGATGAGACGGGCGAACGAACTCAGCGCCTCGACGTACGCCTCCCACCGTGGCTCGTCGTGAGCGGCCTCGATGGACATGTTGCTCCCGTTTCCGACCTCGACCAGGTCGATCGGACCATCTCCAAGGACGACGTAGGCAAGGTGAGCGCCGTCAGAGGTCTTGGCGTAACGCACCTCCGGAGTTGTCACACCCCATAGCCTGGTCGATACGGCCGAGTCCCGCTTGTCCGAATGCGCCGTGTACTCGTAACCCCCACGCGGGATGTCGCTGGACCGCCCGGGATGGCCGGATTCTGGTTGGTCCGACATGGATCTCAGTCCCGGCGAACTGGGCTAGTTATCCCGAACGGGCGAATACGGCGATCCCAGCGGTTTGCGTCATGGTCCTCGAGCCGTCTGGCAGAGTGTGTCTCCGGCGGATGGGGACACTCTCGATCGATGATTCGCGCGCGCGTTTTGGGGCACCGTTCGGGCACCTGCGCCATTGAGAGGTCCCTCCGCAGAATGGTCTGTCGAGCGGCAGTCCGACCGCTCGCGAAGAACAGACATTCGGCCGTCCGATCCGGAATGATCGCGTCCGTGACCTCGGCCGATCAGGACACAGTTGCCGAACTCGATGGGGCGCTCCGGGACAGGAGCGCCTAGGCCAAGGGTGATTTCGAGCAAGCAGACCTGTTGTTCATGCGGTCGTACAAAAGCCCGACTCGCTGGACAGCCGACTCTTGACGGCTGATCGGGCGCGGCCGATCACGGCCAAATCGTCGTGAAGAACGCTAACAATGTTCGTTCCAGCCAGGATCACACCGAGCTCAAAGGCGAGCTGCTGGGGATCCGTGTCAACGGGCAGTTCGCCTTGATCAAGCGCCGCGCTGGCTTCGCGTCCGAGCAAGTCGCGCCACTGCTGTTGGATGCGGGCGACCTCGTCACGGACGCGTCCGGGGCGACCGCCAACCTCGGCGGACGCGGAGACGAAGAAGCATCCACCCGGAAAGACGCGCCGCTCGACGTAGGAGAGGAAGCCCTCACAAAGGGCGAGCAGGCGCTCGCGTCCGGGCTCAGTCGCATCCAACGCCGGGGTGACGACCTCAATGATGAAGCTGTCGCGTGCTGCGTTGATGGTCGCCAGCTGGAGTTCTTCCTTGGAGCCGAAGAGCGCGTAGACGCTGCTCTTGGCGATGCCGGTGGCGTCGGCCAACCGTCCGATCGAGATGCCTTCGATTCCCTCGATCGTTGCGAGCTGCGCTGCCTGCTCCACGACGCGGGCGCGTGAGCGCTCTCCCGGGGCCCGCGTTTGCCTCTTCGGGGTTTCCTCCTCGGCCATCGGGACTCCCTCACTCGACCGGCGCCCTTGCATCTTAGACGCACGATCGTTTAGGGTAGTTTGTACGGTCGTGCGTCTAAGGAGGTCCGATGTCGAGGAGCAGGGTGGACTGGGAAGAAGCCGGGCGGGGTTGGGGGGCGCGAGCCACGGAATGGGCCTACCTGTGGGAGCCGTATGCGCTTCCGGCCAATGAGGTGCTCTTCGATCGACTTGGCGTCGATGCCGGAGTCCGCCTCTTGGACATCGCGTGCGGTTCCGGCTTTGCCGCCTCGGTGGCTGCCCGCAGGGGCGCTGTGGTCTCAGGGATCGATGCGTCAGAACAACTCGCCACGATCGCAGCGGCGCGGACGCCTGGTGGGAGCTTTCGAGTCGGGGACATGTTCGCTCTGCCCTACCCGGATGACAGCTTCGATCTCGCCACCAGTTTCAACGGGATCTGGAAGGGCTGCGACGGTGCGCTCCAAGAGGTCCAGCGCGTGCTGGTCCCCGAGGGCCGCTTGGGCCTCACCTTTTGGGGCCGGTTCGAGCGGCTGGGGCTGATGCCCTACTTCCTCAAGGTCATCGAGTTGTCTACGTCCAGCCACGGCGCGGCAACGACAGAACAAGGCGACACGCAGAATGTGATCGAGGACATGTTGAGCGTTGGGGGATTTAGGGTTCTCGAGCGCGGGACCGTGAGGGTGGTCAACGAATGGCCGGACACTTCGACTGCCGTTCGAGCGCTCGCGGCAGCTGGGCCGTCCGTACCGGCGATCGAAGCGGTCGGCTACGAAGCATTCTGCGAGGCGTTGCGAGAGGTCATCTCGCCATTATGCGACCGGGATGTCGGCGTCCGGATTACATCCGAGTTCGACTGGATTACCGCGGAGGCTGCCTGATCCCGGGTTGATGGCGCACCTGATGATGTCCCTGGCGGGTAGCCCCGACCAGGCCCCTCATTGGAATCCACACGCCGTGAGTGACCTTCGGCCCCCGACGACGAACGCCGCCACTTGCCAGGTAGGCCCTTGAGTAAGGCGCTCGACCGCGTTGGCGGAGTGAGAGTGATGGCTTCCATCTGGTCCACCTTCCTGTCGTTGCCGCTCGGGATGCAGCCCTCGTCACGATAGAGCCGAAATGACCGCCATTCGGCAGACGCACCCTCGCAGGGGACCTCCGATTTTGCACGCGAGCGCGGATCAACCCTCCCAGGGTGGCCCCGAGCCGGCAGCTATGTACGGGGGCACTGTCACATGGAATGGGTTACTCCGTTGCGTGGAGTCAGGCTGACGCTCAGGCCATCCCAGAGAGGCCCTTTTGCAGATCATCGGTATCCATGACCGGCGAGATTTGGACTTCGGCGTCTAGCTCCATGAAAAAAGGCTCAGCGAATGGCGGGATGGCCGAGGCGTCGGGCATGTCAAAAACGAAGAAGGCAGTGCGCCTTCCATCGAAGGTCGTGAAATAGGCGGCCTCTGGCTTCCACCGCTCTGCAGTCTGCTGCATGACCTTGGGCAGCGACCCATCTCGGATGCCCTTGTTGCCTGCTTCGACTGGGATCGAGACTCTCGCCATCACTCGCATATTGCCTCCTCGTCAAGTCTAGGGACCGAGTTGACTATTACCGGAAGCGTGGAAGACGTCAATCCGGAGGTGCCACACCTTCCCGGTGTACTGGGATAGGTCAGGATCCTTCGCGCGGTTGCATCTGCATCGCCTCCTGGACACGCCTCCGAAGTACGAGGTACTGCTCCTGGGCTCGCCAGGGGAACTCAGGTAATCGGTCAATCACATGAGGCTCCTGTACGACCTCATTGGTGGTGAACTGCTCTCGGGTGAGGTCGACATCGACTCCAGCCAGTCGGTTCCAGTAGTGGAATCCTTGTCGTTCGCCGCCGTGGTAGTGCACTTCGGCCTCGAGCAGCTCGCCGCCCATCAGGTCGTGCACGACCAACGCAGTCGCCGCGCACTGCCCGCGAGATGGGTTTGCGGGGGTCCATGCCGCGGCGTCTGTCGGATCGCAGGTTTCGAGACTCCAGGATGCCCTGATGGCGGCCTGAAGAGCCTCAAGTCCGAGTCGATCACTTGTCTCGTTGGGCGAACTCTGCACAGCTCCAGTTAACACCGGTCGTGGGGCACCGTCCCGGCGATAGATGACAGCCGAGAGACCGTCTCCGTGGGTTGTCCGTGTTGGAACCATCTGCCAACCTCGGAGAGTGAAGATTCTGCAGGGCAGGGTGGCCAGCGGCATTGGTGATCTAAGCCAATGGATGATCAAGTACGCCGACCTGTACGAACAGTGCACCGGTGTTCGGCTCTATCCAGGAAGTCTCAATGTGGTCCTGGATGAGGAGTATCGGCTTCCCGCGGATCCGCCGTTACGGCTGCCACCCGCCGTCCTGGGTGGCCGAGTAGGCATGAACATCATCCCCTGCAGGTTCATGGGAATCCCCGCCTTCATCCTTCGGACCGACCAGAACGAGGCCGGTATCGGTCACCACGATCGGAAGGTTCTTGAGATCGGGGCTGCGGTGCGCCTTCGGGACAGGTTTGACTTGGCTAATGGTGAGGTGGTCACTATCGAGATCGACCCGTAGGACTGCCCCACCGTCCCGGCGCATGGCGACGCCCAGGTCCTGCTTACTGGCTCGATAACTACGAGTCAGTGTGGGTAAGCCACTCGACGATCGTCCCGGAGCATTGAGACGATGCGGTTGTCGTCGTATCTACGACGAGGTCGTAGCGGACTCCCTCGTGGACACGCAGGGCCTGGTCACGAGCTTGTCCGCGGATCCGGTCACCCCGCTGTTTCCCGCGGGTCTCGGCCACCTCCGGATCGCAGCGCACTCCGACCCAGACGACGGTCAATCCTTGCAGCGCAGCCGCGAGGCGCGCCTGTGACTTCGCTCCGTCGAGGAACACCTCGTCAGCGATGACGGCGGCCCCAGCGCGGGCAATGGCGGCGACACCTTGGTACCAGGCTGCCTCGGCTTGATGGAATACCTCTCCCACACTGATGGAACCGTCCGAACCGAAGTGGATTGATCCACCCGCCGTGGTGTCCATAGGGCCGTGTGACAGCGCACGGATCAGGTCATCGACTCCCAGGGTTAACCAAGTTTCCCCGAGCTGCTGCTGGAGACAAGTGGCGATTGAGGACTTGCCCGAGCTCGACCCGCCATTCAACACGATGACCTCGACGTTCACCTCGCTGAGAGTAACGTCGATCTCTGCCGAGACTCGAACGAGCGTGCCCACGACCCGGCGGACGGGGGCAGGTCGGCTGAAGGCTCCTGATCTGATTTGACCGAGGCCTAAGCTTAGATTGACTTTCGGAACTCGACTCCCTCACCGAGCAGGCGCGTGGTCTCGGTGATGTCGTTCACCGGGATTATTTCGAAATCCAGATAGGTGCCGAACTTCGATGGGGCTTCCGCAAGGGAATCTGGATTGTCGGTCTCAACGACCGCAAAACCGCCAGTGCCGTCGAGCCGACCCAAGAACTGATGAAATGTTTCGTCGGATGGCGGCGACCACTTCCCAAAAACCTCAAGCGTACGAGCTACCGCAGCCTCATTGTCAGCGGCAGATCCACCGCTTCGAACCTTCCACGTCACTACGAACTTCATCGCCGACTCCTCTCACCAGTCGCGTCTTCGTGGCTGTTGGTCTGGTCTAGCACGGGCCTCCTGCCATGCCAACTGGCACCGGGAAAGCCCAGTCCCGTCATGCAAATCCGGGATCAGCCGATAACTCGTCCCATCACTCCGGCTATCGGAAGTCCCGCTGGATTACCTGCATAACCGGCGTACTGGGGCACCCTCCGGACCACTTCCAAGACGTCCCGGTTCGTTACCAGGTCCTGTCGATTCCTGCTGCGTCGAACGCAGACGTGATGCGCCCTCGCCAACTTTGAGCGATCGCATCGCCTCTCTCGAGGTCCTTGCTGGCAAGTGCCCTCGAGACCGCCGAGGATCCAGGCATGATGGATACGAGAGCAGCTGCCGCCTTGGCATCTTCACGCTCAAGAATCGATGCCTCAACTCGGGACTCCCAGTCTGGAGGATCCGCTAGGGACGCCGTTACGAGGATCTGTGGAGAGACCCAAGAGTGATCACACGCCGCCTTGACCAGCGCTTCAAGGGGTCGATCGGGAGGTTCCGCCACAAGGAGAGCTACGCAGCTGACCAGCTGTTGCCGCCAACCGAGGACCTGGCCCTGGCGCCACTGGCGGTCGAGGTCGCTCAATAGAAGGTTCTCGACCTCGCTTGTTTTGTCCTCGGCGGCTTGATAGCAAGCTGCGACGATTCTTATGGCATCCGCCTCGTCATGAGAGAGGTTGAGTAGAACCATGTATGCCCCAACCTCTAGTGGTCCGCGCTCGAAGGCGGGAGCAAAAGCCGGAAAGTCGTACATAACCCAGATGCTGTCACCCATCGCAGAGGACTGCCGGACAATGGGCGACCAAGCTACCGGGTAACCCCTGCCCCAAACGTGCCGCCGGGTGGCACCACATACCCGGCGGTCTGGGGCACCCCGGCGGCTGGTCGGCCATCACGTCGAGCATGATTACATTGCCCACATGGCTGAGCACCCCACACTCTTCGAATGGGCGGGTGGCCGTGAACCTTTCGACCGGATGATCAACGCTTTCTACGACCGAGTTGAGCAGGATGCCCTGCTCTCTCCGTTCTTTCCTGGCGGCGTGCACGAGGAGCATCGTCGCAACGTGGCCACTTGGTGGTGCGAGGTGTTCGGCGGCCCAGCGGATTACACGAGCGAACTTGGTGGGTACGAGCGGATGTTGCATAAGCACTTGCAGCTCGGCATAACTGATGAACAGCGGTTCCGGTTTGCCTCGCTGATGAGCATTGCTGCCGACGATGCCGGCATGCCCAGCGACCCAGAGTTTCGTTCAGCGCTTGTCGCGTATCTCGAATGGGGAACCCGCCTGGCGTTGGGCAACTCACAAGAGGACGCGGACGTCGTCGAGCATGCTCCCGTGCCTCGATGGGGTTGGGGCGAAGCCCCTCCGTATCAGCCCTGATAGCTCGGAAATGACCCCGGGCCGGCGTACGGGGTCAGGTCGTCCGTTCGTCAGCGGGGATCAGTCACCGGCGTGTGAAGGTCAGATGGGTGACACCGCTGGGTGACGAGACTGCCTCGCTCTCGTAGCGCTCGTCGATGCCTTCCAGGCCGTCCCACAGACGAACACCGCGGCCGAGAAGGATCGGCACCAGCACGACGTGGAGGGTGTCGATGAGGTCGGCGGCGAGGAAGTCGCGGACGACCGTCGGGCCACCGCCGATACGCACGTCGAGTTCGCCGGCGGCCTGCCGGGCGAGGTCGAGAGCCTCCTGCGGAGAGGCGTCGACGAAGTGGAACACGGTGCCGCCCTCCATCTCGATCGACGGGCGCGGATGGTGCGTGAGCACGAACACCGGCGTGTGGAACGGCGGGTTAGGCCCCCACCAGCCACGCCACTCGTCGTCAGTGCCGAGATCGGTCCACGGGCCGGCCTGCGGTCCGAACTTGCCTCGGCCCATGATCTCGGCACCGAACCCGACATTGAGGCGTTCTGCAAACGCGTTGTCGACACCGGTCGTGCCACCTGACTGACCCATGATGATCGTGCGCCCGAACCGGGTGGGGAACACCCACTCGTGCAGACGATGGCCGGCATGCCCGAACGGGGCGTCGAACGTCAAGCCCTCGCCAGTCCCGAAACCGTCCAGTGAGATCGAGAAGTTATGGACACGGACCTGGGACATGGCGACCTCCAAAGCATTGGGTGTTTGCGATATCAACTGGTTGACGCTAACGCCGAACGAAGCCCGGCCGCCTGTCCCTGAAGAAGCACCCAGTCCCGGCGAACGGGGACATCCTGACGAATGGGAACACTGGGGGGTCAACTGGGGATTTTGACCGACGCAAACCGATCCAATTTGTGCGACGCTGAGAGCAGGCCGCTACGACAGGAGTTTCGATGAGCTCTCCAAATGCAAGCTCGAATACCGATATCCGACCGTTCCAGGTCAGCTTCGCCGACGAGGATCTGAAAGAGCTGCGACGCCGCATCGCATCCGCCCGCCTGCCAAGCCGTGAGCTCGTCACGGACAGATCGCAGGGCGTGCAGCTCGAGACGATCGAAGAGCTCGCTCGCTACTGGACATCGGATTACGACATGCGCCGGTGCGAGTCCAGGTTGAACGCACTACCACAGTTCAAGACAGAGATCGATGGGGTGGACATCCACTTCATCCACGTGAAGTCAGCATACGACAATGCGTTGCCGTTGATCATGACGCATGGCTGGCCGGGATCGGTCGTCGAATTGCTAGAGACCATCGGCCCACTCACCGACCCAACGGCGCATGGCGGAAGCGCGGAGGATGCGTTCCACCTCGTCCTGCCTTCCATCCCCGGCTATGGGTTCTCCGACGAGCCGACCGAGATCGGCTGGGGTCCCATCCGCATCGGACGGGCGTGGGACGAGCTCATGAGTCGCCTCGGCTACGTTCGCTACGTCGCACAGGGCGGCGATGTGGGCTCTCAGGTCACGGACGCGATGGGCCGTCTCGGGCTCGATGGGCTGGTCTCCATCCACACCAACTTGCTTACGCCGGCGTTGGGCGACGCAAAGGCCCTGAGCGCATCGCCACCTTCTCACGAAGAACAAGCTGCGCTCGACGCACTCGCAGAGTTCCAGGCGACCGGAGTCGGCTACTTCGTGGAGCAAGCGACGCGCCCCGAGACGATCGGCTACGCGCTCTTGGACTCACCCATCGCCATGGCCGCCTGGATACTCGACCATGACACTGACGCCTACTACAAGATCGCCCGCGCTTTTGTGGACGGAAAGCCCTCAGGCAACCTCACCCGGGACAACATCTTGGACAACATCACGATGTACTGGCTAACGGGCACTGGCGCCTCGGCGGCGCGCTCGTACTGGGAGGAAGGCCAGGAAACCGCGCGTGCGGTCGGTCACGCGCCAACGCCCGTCTCGATTCCAGTTGGCTTCACCACGTTCCCCGGCGAGATCTGGCGTACCCCGCGCAGCTGGGTCGAGAAGGCGTATCCCAATGTCATCTACTTCAACGAGGTCGACAAGGGCGGCCATTTCGCCGCTTGGGAAGAACCCGAGCTGTTCGCGACCGAGATCCGTGCAACATTCAGACCGGTTCGCTAGGCCCATTTCTGCAACCTGAACGCCGTTTCGGCGGCCGAAAACGTAGAACAGTCGACCCAATCTCCTCAAGCGCTCGCTAGTCAGCAATATGCGCTTCACAATCTCCCGGACCGCCCTTGTCCTCTACCGTGAACTGTCACTCACTCCGGCGTGCTGGTCGGGGATGTTCGCGATCGTCTCCTAGCCGGCGATAGGGACATTCCCCCCCCGGCTGCCTACTGGCGAAGAGCCTCCGCATCGCTGAACGTCTATCTACTGGTGATGTCCCCATAGGGGAGGGAGGGTGATCCTCAGGGGGCGCAGTCGACCAGCAGGTCGGGGGGCGGGCCTTCGGGCGGAGCGCCTAGGTCTACGCCAGTGAGATCCTTGACTTGGCTCCGGAACCAGGTGGTGAATTCAGTGTTGAGGCTGGCGAGGTTCGTGAATACTTCCGCGATGTCGGAAGCCTCGAACCACACCAACATGAAGCTGCCCATCGGAGTCTCCTGAAGAGCCCATGTCTCCCTGGATATTCCGTCTGAAGACAGCTGCTCCTCGAACTCCTTCCGGCGTTGCCCCATGCATGTGGCAGCAAAGGCCCGGCTCTCTTGTTCTTTACCGGGAAGGATCGGAAATGCTCCATTGAACACTGCCATTGGCTCTTCTCCTCGTTCGTCCGCCCTAGCATCGGAAACGGTAGCAGCGAGCTCCGAGGAGTGCCCAAAGCCAAGAGGCTCGCGTGCATGAAGTCTACTGACGAACTCAGCCATCAAAGGAGACGGACGAGGCGTCATTGATCAATTCGCAACCCATGACGAGGCACTCCCCGAAACGCTGCGTATTCCGAATGTCCTGATTAGCCACGGTCGACAACTGACCCACTCACCGGCGTTCGGGGGCACCCGCTGACGCCAAGTCCGCCAGCTGAACGCCTCGGAGCCGAACGAGCTCGGGTTGTTCTCGGCCAGACTGGTCTTCGTGGGCTACGGGGTCGAACTTCGCCGCCCGGAGGCTGTCTTGGTCGATCTTGATGGCACCCTCCTGGACCACGGAGGTCAGGAAGGTGCCATCGAGGAAGTGTGCGCTTCGGTTGCCCGGGCACACCCGGGACTGGATCCACGTGAGTTGCTGGAGGCCAACGCCCGGGCCTGGACCGCGCTGTGGCGCGAGGTTGAGCAGTTGTGCTGGCTAGGTCAGTTGGACGGCTACGCAGCGAGCCGGGAGGCGTGGCGCCGCGCCCTGGAGGTGTGCGGGTGTACCCAGGACCCGGTGATCGAGTTCGCCTTCGCCGAGCATCAGCGGCTGGCCCGCGCCGCGTTTCGACCCTACCCAGACGTTCAGAACTTTCTAGAGCGCGCGGTGGCGATCGGTGTGTCACTCGCCGTGGTCACCAACGGACCATCGGATCTCCAGCGCGACAAGCTCAAAGTCCTCGGAGTGGGCAAGTTGGTCAAGGCCGTCGTCATCTCCGGGGAGCACGGGGTGGCCAAGCCCGATCCGGCGATCTTTCAGTTGGCCCTCGACGAACTGGGGGTGGATCCAAAGGACGCCTGGTGCGTCGGAGACAGTCTGGCCACAGACGTCGCCGGTGCCCACGGGGCGGGTGTCACGGCTGTCTGGCTGAATCGCCCAGAACACGAGGTCGCATCCTCAGATGACCCGCCTCGGATAGAAGGGTTGTTCCGGGTACTCCGTGGGTCAATCACATCATCTCCGGTTGTTGAAGGCGGCACTCTAGAAGTCGGGTCTATGTCTTCGCTCGTCGAGCTGCTCGAAGGTCTCGTTGCATGATCGGCTCCACCCAAAGGCGCCCGGGTCCGGCGAAGGGGGCACCCCGGCTGATGGTATTCCGACACGCCGAAGGGGCCCCAACGCCCCTCCGCACGATAACTGCCGATCGCTGAGTGGTGCTACCACGATCCGGCCCTTCGGGCTGGCTCCCTTGAGCGATCACCCGTGCCGGGCCACACTGACGCTGGGGAGGTTCCGTGGCGTTACTCCGACTGATGCTCCAGAGCGGCGCGCGAAATCGCTGGCGCTCTTGGCTGGCCCTGACACTCCTCACGGCGGTGGTGGTCGGCCTCGTGCTGGCCGGTGCGGCCACCGCCCGCAGGACGGCCACGGCGTTCCCCCGCTTCGAGGCGGCCCACGGCTACGACGCCTTCTTCTACAGCGTCGGCCCAGTCCCCCGGGTCGCGTCCCTGCCGGAGGTGGCGTCGGTGACGCGGCTCCGCGCGCCGGCCGTCGGCGCCCCGACGTGCGCCTGTGGCCCCATCAACGGCATTGACTTCTCCATCGACGAGGTCCCCTCCGCACAGCTGACCCAGGTGGTCAAGCTGGTGGGCGGTCGTCTGCCGGACCAGTCCGACCCCGACCAGGTCCTGGCCTCGTACAACCTCGAGGCGCTCGGCGTGCACATCGGCAGCGTCCTGCACGTCCCGCTGGCGGCCTCGTCCCAGCGTGCGCAAGTGCTGAGCAGCGCCAACATCACCCCCACCGGTCCGACCGTCACCCTGCACGTGGTCGGCTTCTCGGTCTCCGAATTCGAGTTCCCGACGACGTCGAACCCGCCCTCTTACGACGTCTACGCCACGAGCAGCTTCGCCCGGAAGTACGACGGGGGGGCCGTCGTGTTCAACGAGTACATGTTCCGCCTGCGCCACGGTGCCGCCAGCCTTCCCCGCTTCGAGACCCAGGTGCGCGCCCTGGGGGGCCTCTCGGGCACCGACCTCGACGCGTTGGCCAACTCCATCGCCACCTCCATCGACCCCCAGGCGGTCGGGTGGTGGATCCTCACTGGCCTGGCTGCCTTGGTCGGCATCATCGTCTTGGCCCAAGCGCTGGCTCGCCAGGCCGCTCTGGAGGCAGACGACTACCCGGTCCTCGGCGCGCTCGGCGCCACCCGCCGTCAGCTGTTCACCCTCACCATGGCCCGCACCCTGGCGGTCGCCCTCGCCGGAGCCGTTGGAGGGATGCTGCTGGCGACATTGCTCTCCTACTTTGTCCCGGTGGGCGAGGCGAGGCTCGCCGACCCGACGCCGGGGTTCGACTTCGACGCGCTGCTCTTGATCGGTAGTGCGGCGGTGGCGGTCGTGGTGGTGCTCGTGCTGGGCGTCTGGCCGGCCGTCCGCGCCTCTCAGCTGGTCTCGCGGCGCGACGACGACCCGGTCGTGCGGTCGTCGCGGGTCGTCGCCCTCCTGACGGCGTCGGGCGCACCCCCGAGCGCCCTCATCGGGATCCGCAACGCCCTGGAGCGGGGACGCGGCCGCACCGCCGTCCCGGTCAGCTCGGCCCTCGTCGGCGCGGTCCTGGCTGTGGCGGTCCTCTGTGGCACCGCCGTGTTCGGGGCAAGCCTGACCCACCTGACCAGCACACCGGCGCAGTACGGCCAGGCGTTCGACGCGTCGTTCTCGGCCAACAGCACAGGTTCGGTCGCGCAAAACCTTCAGCTGCTCGACGACCTCGAGCGACCTGGCATTGCGGCCATCACGGCCGGCGTCTCCAGCGACGTCAGCATCAACGGCCACGTGGTCGACGGCGTCGCGGGGCAGAGCCTACGGGGCCCGTACCTCATCACGATCGTCGACGGCCGGCTGCCGGCGGCCGACGACGAGGTCGTGCTGGGCGCGAAGACCATGAGCGAGGTGGGTGCCCGCGTCGGCTCGACGGTGCGCGTCTCACTGGCCGGATCATCGTCGCCCGGCGGGACGAAGGTCCGCAGCTACCGGGTGGTGGGGACCACTGTGCTCCCGCCCGACTTCACCGGCGCGTCTCTCGGGACCGGCGCGGTCTTCACCCTCGACGGCCTGATGGGACCGGTCTGTCCGAGCGGCGCCCGCAACCGCGCCTGCATCTCCGCGTTGGTCGTCGACCAGTCCGGCGCTTACCTCGTTCGCACCACACCGGGGCGGCAGGGCACGGCGGCACTGGCCGCGCTCAGCCGGGACTACTCGTCCCAGGTGAGCTTTCCCCACCCACCCACCGACCTGGTCAACTTCGGCGAGGCGGTCAACTTCCCGCTGATCTTCGGGCTGGTCGTGGTGCTCTTCGGGTTGGCGACGCTGCTCCACATGCTGCTCTCGAGCCTGAACCGGCGGCGACGCGAGATGGGCCTGTTGAAGTCGCTGGGCTTCGTCCGTCGTCAGATCGCCCTATCCGTCTCCTGGCAGACCACCACCGTCGCCGCCATCGGGATCCTGCTTGGTGTCCCCCTGGGCATTGCCGCCGGCCGGCTGGTGTGGGACGCCTTCGCGTCGAACCTGGGGGTGGTGGCCGTCCCCGTCGTGACGGCATGGGTCGTGGCGGCCATCGTCGTGGGGACATTGGTGGTGGCGAACCTCCTGGCGGTTGGGCCGGCACTGGTGGCCTCGCGCACCAGGGCGGCGTCTTTGCTCAAGTCCGAATGAGGGTCAGCATCGAGGTACGTGAGGACCTCGAAAGTCTCCCGGCTCGCGGCCACGCCGCAGTGGTTTCGGGGAACATCGTGCGTCCGATGACTGGGTCGATTGACACTCGCCTGACTCCGAGCGATGGTCGATCTGCCCTCGTGGGAAGGATGTCCCAGTCGTGGCGCAGAGTTGCACCCTGTCCCTGTCACTGTTCGGGGGCAGGCTCTACTGGTCCCTCATGACCTCCAAAAGCCATGTCCGTTGCTCGTCTGTGTCAGGCACGGGTATGCCTCGGGCGGTCGAGACCGCCTCCCACGCATCTGACCCCGCCATGCCTTCCGACACGAGCAGTCCTGCTGCGACCAACGACGACCGGCCAATGCCCATCCGACAGTGCATGACGACGTTCTGTCCTCGATTGAGGGCGACCTCCAACTCACGCAGGAGGTCCCGAAATCTCTCAGCGTCGGGCACGCCTCGGTCGGGCGTCGGGCAGGAGACAAAGTCCAGACCCGCCACGGATGCGGCCTCGGCTTCTCGCTGAAGGTCCAGCTCGTCAGCTTCGATCGGAGTGAGCATCAAGACCAGCACGTCCACTCCGGCATCCCGAAGGCCGCTCATCTCGTCGTTCAGCCAGTCGTTGCCCCTCGGCCTCGCCATTGTGCTCAATCGGCCAGGACCTGAGCGAGGAACCAGATACATCGTGGGTCTCACAGGGTCTCACTATCCCACCGGTGTCAGAAGCCGACCCAAGCCCGGCGTTCGGAGGCAAGTTCCGTCCAGTTCCGCGAAGCGGCCCCGCCTTTCGGGGGGGAGTGAAAGACGGGGCCGATCGCACTCGTTGGGGGTGCTCCCGTCTTACCATTGACATTCGACCAAAATGCGGCAAAGTGGGATTAAGACTCAGTAAACAGGGTGGCCCACTCCGGCGGTCGGGGGCGCTCTTGCTCGGCGGTTATCGACGGGCGAGGATCACTTCCACCGAGTTCTCGTAGACCCAGTGACCGGTCGGTTCAATGGACAGCACGGCTTGTTCAACCTCGTCCGCGAACTCTTGAAACCGGCTACCGAGAACCTGATCGGGACGTAACGACGTCGAACGGAGGAAGCCTACGAGTGAGGGAATGTCCCATTCCTGACGGGTTGGCACAGACAGCAGCGTTGCGACACCGAACGGGCTGGCGCTGATGACTTCTTCGTGTCTAGTGAGTCTGTGTGTCCGTTCAGAGTGTTCCTTGGACTCGAACCAGCGGTCCTGGACCGCCGCTACGGCCGCCGCTACGGCCGTGCCGACCTCCTCACGGTCCAACCGGTCGCCGCCGGGTTGAATCTGCATCAACGGGGTTGGGTTGCCCAGCACAGCGAACAGTCCTTCGTGCTCCACCAGTTCGTGCGCTTTGGCCGCCACAACCGGTCTGTCCATCCACTGAAACGCGGAACCGATGACAACCAACCGGTAGCCGCCGGGCTTGTCGCCAAATCGCTCGGCGGTGGAGAGGACCCACCGTATTTTGTGCTGACCCCGCTTGCTGGCCAAGCGGGCCGCCTCGTCGAGCATCCCTTGGTCAGGATCGACCCCGGTGACTGACGCCACCCGTTCAGCCAAGGTGAGGGTCAGTAGACCCGTGCCACACCCCCAATCCAGCACCCTAGACGTCGCTTCAAGAGGCGCCTCGACGGTCAAGAGATCGAAGATCGATGTCGGGTAGCTCGGGCGGAACTCCGAGTAGTAACGGGCGGTTCCGGCGAATGGACCAGTTTCCTGGGGCATTGGCCCGCACCCTAGAAGATGGGCACCGGCCCGGCGAACTGGGACACCGCTTCGGCTCGCACAGTGCGGTAGGAAGGTGACGATGACCACGCCGCTGGAGGTCCCCGAACTCGTTCGCCAGCGGGCCATGTCTTACGGCGATCTCGGGCGCCGGTGGCTCGATGAGCTCCCTTTGGTAGTGGCCACGTTGGTCGAGCGGTGGGAACTTCAGATCGGGCACCCTTTCCCAGGCGGGACCGCAGCGTTCGTGACCTCAGCCACTGAGGGCTCAGGTCGGGCCTGTGCGTTGAAGGTGGCGATGCCGCCTGAGATCGATCCGGTTGAATCATTCCGTCGGAGTGTGCTCGTCCATCGGCTTGCCGCGGGCCGGGGTTGTGCTGAGCTGATCCGTTACGACGAGTCGATACCAGCCATGCTGCTCGAGCGCCTCGGCCCGAACCTCGATGATCTGGGCATGTCTGTTCCACAGATTCTCGAAACGGTCACGACAACGCTTCGCTCGTTCTGGCGACCCTTGGTCGAGGACTGCGGTCTTCCGTCCGGACCCGAGAAGGCAGCATGGCTGGCCGACTACATCACGACGACATGGGATGAACTGGGACGACCATGCGAGCGCGCGGTCATCGAGCGCGCGGTGAGGTACTGCGACGAGCGAGCTACGGCGTATGATCCGTCGCTAGCGGTGCTGGTACACGGGGACGCTCACGGCTGGAACACGCTTGACGCCGGTGGAGGCACCTTCAAGTTCGTCGATCCCGAAGGGCTGAGGTCCGAACGGGCGCATGATCTCAGTGTGCCGATGCGCGAGTAGAACCAACCGCTCCTCACCGGAGATACGGCGCACTTGGTTCGCGAACGAGCCGAGATGCTGGCTTCGTGGTGCGAGATTGACCCCGAACCGGTGTGGCAGTGGGGGTTCATCGAACGGGTGTCCACTGGACTGGCCAACGTTCGTGACTTCGAGGGCGACGAAGGTATGGACTTCCTCGAAGTCGCAGCCCGTTGTCTGTGAAGGACTGAACCGACCGGGAATCTGAGCACCATCCCCCTGCTTCCGGAGGTGGCACCCCTTGCCGGCGTACGGGGATACCTCTGGATCAGACCGTCAACGCTTCCGAGGAGAGACCAGCACGGTGGCATTCGCCACCGCAACATCTAAATTGACGTTTACTTGACTATGGCCGTGGAAGCTGACTTCAGTGGTAATCCCGGCGTCCGTCCAAACCAAAAGAGTGTGGCCCGCTACGAGCTCGAGCTGATTGCGGGACTGATCCGAACCGCATTGGTAAACGCTTGCTGGCCGCCCATGCACCCGGACATGAACTTGGTTCAGGCGCGAACAGTATGAAGGCACCGGGGCAACGCTCTTACCCCGCTTGTGCGTCATGTAATAGGCAAGATCGGTCCCAGCCATGAAGACGAAGTGTCCCAGTGGTCCGCCACTGATTGAAGGTTCAGGTGCTACTACTCCACCGTATTGCTCAAATGTTACACCGGCATAGTTAGAAGGCACTTGGAAGTTGGACTGGCTGAGTTCGAACGTTGTCCCAAACCAATCAATAGCCGCCGGCCCACAAGCCGTTTCAGAAAACGCTCCGACCTCTCCGATGCACCGCTCAGCCGCAGTTGCCGAGGTATCTGGAATCGGAACCGGTAACAATCCCGGACATGGGACCGGCCTCCTGAGGTGGTTGGCGAACTTCTGACATTGGTCACGTTGAGATGCCGTGGTGGGATTTAGGGGCACACCGGCTATGACAATTGCCTTCGGTGGAGCCACGCTCGAGACCGATGCGCTTGCTACTCCGCTTGGGTATGTCGCCGTCCCGACGATGATCGAAAGAGCTGTAGTCATGGCGATCCATTTCGTGGCGCTCATCGATCGTGTTCCATCGCTCGCCCCATCTCACTAGGTGGTACGCAAGTACATGCTGGCAGGTGGCAAGTCTGACAGTTGCCGTTTGTATTTGGAGGCCGCGGCCCGCAATCAGCTCCCCGAGAGGTGACCCCCTCCCGGCGTATTGGGGCAGTCTTGAATACCCTTCAGTCCGACGCTTGCTCCTCCTCTGTCTGCTCAAGGAGTGAGGACACAAGGCTCTCAACGACAAACTCTTCGTATTGCTTTCGACTCTCGCCCAACGCTGCTCGATGGTGTTTGTGAGTCTCTGGACTCAGGATCCCCGAGATAACTGCAGTGGCATCATCGACTGTCAGGTCGTTGCGGAGGGCTGCAATGTCGGATAGTTGCTTTGCCGTAACCGGAGCCGTCAATGCCAAGTGGCGCTTTACGCGAGCTGTGTCGTTCCAAATGGTGTACCCATCTGGCGTCGGAGCGATCTCTCCCTCGTATCCCCGAACGAAGGCGCCTGCAATCCGCTGGAGCGCCGTCTTTCCAGCGCGAGAACGAAGTTCGCGGACGTATACGTCGCCTTCTGAAGCTCGCATCTGCTCCAGTTCTTGAAGTGCATCCTCGGCAAACGGGTCCTTGTCCTCAAGGAGGGCGAACAGTTCTTCTTCGATCTTGGGGCGGAGAAGCCAAGCCTTGATCGCCGCGGCGGCCCCAGCCGGCCACCGGCCGTCGTTCCTGATGCCGTCCGCTGGGAAGAGCCAATCGGCGTCCGAGTGGACCCGCGGCCTCATGCGGACAAGGGCAGGCACATGGCTCCATTTCGCGGTGCCTGGAAGGCGGTCCCAAACTCCGAGCCACGGTTCCACGTCGCCGGTTGCGGCTGAAACTACGCCCAAAATCTCTTGACCATCGAGGTCGCCTTGTGGCTTCTCAGAAAGAATCTTCCGAAAGATTGCGTCGAGGTACTCGCCGACGGCCCTCTGTTCCTCCTGATCCCAGGTGGTCCACTCTGCGTCGGTCAAATGGCTGAGCACCCAGCCCGCGTCCACGTGCAACTGGCCATCTGCCAAAAGGCGGGCTATCCGAGGGAAGAATCGCCGCAGCATCGTTGAGTAGGCATCCCAGTGGTCCGGACCCTCCATGGCGAAGCTGACGAGATCGTCCTCGGAGACTTCGGCAACCGGCCCTAGGAGAACATCCCATCCATTCGGCCAGCAGAAGTCACAGCCACCAGGATCAGCGGGCGGCTTGATTCCTCGAAACACCTCATCCAAGTGGTCGAGAGCCGCAACAAGCTCGACCCGTTCTGGGCTGGACTTCACGTCAAGATGTTCTCACGACCGGTCGTGCGAGATGGATCTCCACTGACCTCGTCCCGGCGGATTGGGGCAGTCTGATTCGGCTAACGAACGAAGGTCCTCCGGCCTCGGGCGTTGTAGACGATCAATGGAGTTCGCCCCGGCAATCTGGTGCCCGCCGGGGCGACGTGCCGATGATGTAGCCGTTGGGAACCGATTGACTCTGCTTGTTCGCAGATCATCGCAAGCGGCTTGCGGGCAGCCCGATGAGGCCGGGTCTCAACGAGCCAGCAGCAGCGAAGTGAGGGGCCGCCCGTCGACCAGATCCACGCGCTGTGCACCCGTCTTCCACTTGACGAGCGTCGCACTGGCGCGGTCGAGGGCAAATAACTCACCGTGTCCAGGAAGCGTGCCTGTACCCGCTGGCGCTACCGACGGCCAAAGCTGACGTGAACGCGATGCACGAGGCCTTCCCGGTAGCGTCGCTCACACCGGGATCACCAGATTTGCCAATCGGGAACGTCAAGCGAGTGGATTACCGGCCGGTTGGCGTGCCCCCGACGCATCCCCAGGAACATCCCCATATTCGCGGTGTACGTGACGAACGTGCTCCCTGCCGAGAACAGGAGCTCAGCGTCAGCGAGCAGCGTGACGACGTCGTCGTAGATCTTCGCACGTGCTTGCGAGTCGAACCGCAGTTGGTCATGGCCCCGAGCGTTCTCGTCGCAGAGCGTGTACACGGTCCAATCCGGAAATCCGTCTCGTGCCTCGCACACGGCACGGTAGTCGTCCGTAGCGATGACGGCTGAGCGCACACGGGTGTGCTCCTCGGCCGCTCGGAAGTAATCCTCGGTCGCAACCGCTGGCGTCTCACAGACCTTGTCGCCCCGTCGGATATGGAAGCCGACGTACTCATTGGGGAGTTCAAGCCGAGCGATCTTGGCCTCGACCTCTTGCTGGACCCAGGGCTGTAGTTGCCAGATGTGCTCGAGCACCACCGACGCCGCCTGCAGCAAGTCGCCCTGGATCCCGAGAGGCGGGATGTCGAACGTCGTTCTTGCAAACTCGGCACTACGGAAGTCATCGAACAGATCTTGAGTGAAGTACTCGATGCCCTTCGCGACTTTTACCTGTTCGGCCATCGACTTTGCCTCGGGCCGCAAGACTCCCGGCCGGTTGTTGAGCCGGTCGTACCAGTTTTCCTCCAGCGGGAAGAACGGCAGGAAGTAGTCAGTGAAGCCCCGGTGGACGGCGAAATTCGCACCAGCAGACGCCAGTCGAAACTGGATCCGGTGGTGCAGGCAATACAACATCGCCAGGATCAAGTTGTTGTACTCGGAGAAGAAGCCGGTACCCGAAGCACCAACTCGATACACGCAGATCCGTCGAAACGACCGGTTGATGTCCTGGTAACGGGCCAGCCAGCTCATACGGAGAGCTATTCGAGCACACGGTTCGACCTGGTTGGCCGTGGACAGCAGCGAGTCGAAATGGGTGGGCCACACCGCCAGACGGGTACACACGTCACTCCGTCGACGACCTCAAGCGCCAGAACGACGCGGCCGGCGTCCCTTGTCGTATGCGACCGAACCCGCGATCCGTATTCCGGCTCTGTCCCGCAACGGGCGTCCCACGCCGTTGAACGGCCTCCCGAGGTGCCGGCTGGCGGCATGTGAACCGGAGCAAGCAACGGGTCGTCCGAATACGCCTGGGCCAGGCGATAAGGGGGCAGTCTGGTCATGCTGGTTTTCAACCGGATTGGTCATGCGCGAGCTGAGTTCCGGAGATCCAAGTCCGCTCAGAGCGCAGGTCAATCCCTGACATCGACCCACTCCCGGCGTACTGGGGGACCCCTTCCGTTGGATTCAGCGCGCTGGCATTTCACTTCGAGAGCCGTTCGTTCCGGGTCTATCGTCGCTTCGGAGCGTTTCATCAAAGGAGTCAATCGTGGCGACAGACGATGTTGTGGACCAGCCGAACATCTTGTATTTCCACGTCGATAACCTCGGCTTCGGGGAGTTGAGTTGCTACAGCGGTGGACCCTTTCGTGGCTTGTGGACAAGAAGGATCGACTCCTTCGCCGAGGAAGGATACCGGCTGACAAACTACGCCCCAGAGGCTCAATGCACTCCGAGTCGCTCCGCGCTGTTGACGGGACGTTATGCCATCCGTTCGGGAACCCACAGCGTGCCTCTCGGGGCTCCGAGCGGCTGGGGCCTTGTCGGTTGGGAGCGAACAATCGGTGATGTTCTTAAGGATGCCGGGTACGGATGTGCCGCCTATGGCAAGTGGCACGTCGGGGAAGGGTCCGGCCGGTGGCCGACTGACAAGGGCTTTGAGGAGTGGTACGGGCCACCGCGCACCTACGACGAGTGTCTGTGGCCCGATGATCCCTGGTACGACCCGACCCGCGACCCGGTGGCCAAGATGGTGGATATCAAGGCCGGGGAGCACGACGTCACCGAGCGAGACCAGCTCACGATGGATGTCCGGCGCGATTGCGACGTGGAGTATCTCGACCGCGCTGCGGCCTTCATTCGTTCGAAGGACGCCGACGGACAGCCGTTCTTCGTGTACTTCAACCATTCCTTGATGCACATGCCGGTCGTTCCAAGGCGAGAGTTCGAAGGAAAGACCGGCCAAGGCGAATGGGCCGACAGCCTGCTCGAACTCGATACTGATTTCGGGACGTTGCTCGACCTCCTCGACGAACTCGATATCGCGGCGAACACCTTGGTCGTCTTCGCTGGTGACAACGGACCAGAAGAAGTTCTGCTCTGGCGTGGAACGTCGGGGTACTGGGAAGGCTCGTACTTCTCCGGCTCTGAGGGCAACCTACGAACGCCGTGCATCGTTCGCTGGCCAGGAAGGATCGCGCCGGGTTCTGTGTCAAACGACATCATGCATGTGACCGACTGGTTCATGACGTTGATCAACGCCGCTGGTGCGGAGTCGCCCACGGATCGGGAGATCGACGGCGTCAATCAACTCCCGTGGCTCCAAGGCGAAGAGGAATCATCACGACGCGACGGCTACATCTACTGGATGGGGCCTGAGATGTATGGCGCGAAGTGGCAGAACTTCAAGCTCGTCCTCATCGCCCAGAAATACTCGACCGATTTCGTCGGGAAGCTTTCCGCTCCACGCATCATCAACCTCGTCACCGATCCAAAAGAGCGCGAGCCCTTGGACCTGCCGTATATGCACTCATGGACGGTCAGTCACTTCAACCGACTGATCGGAGGATTTCATGCCAGCGTCGAGCGGGAGTCGCTTGTTCCAATGGGCGCACCGTTGGAGTTTGTTCCAGTTCACAACCAGTCCTGACCGGCCCAGAACTACACAAACGAGGCTGCCGCCGGGAGTATCCCCATGTAAGTGCCGGACTGGGGCACCCCCACAGTGGCCGTGTCCCTTCCACCTAAGCGTTTCCCTTGCCCCAGCCTCAATCCGTTTCCGTCTAGTGACAATGGAACGGCCGGCTCTATTCCGCATATGACGTGGGTTGCCCACGGCCTACGTGGACCGAGCCACCATACGGAAGGAGCCGACCGTGTCCATAGCCAATTCTGCCTCCTCGAGGATCTCTTGGGTAGGCCTTGACGTCCATAAGGACTCCATCACCTCTGCCGTGCTGGCTCCGGGCGCAGAGGTGCCATTGGTCGACCGCTGGTTCCACGACGAGCCCAGCGTGCGGCGATTCGTGGCCACTTTGGGGAGTCCCGCCCGAGTGCGCCTTTGTTATGAAGCCGGCCCGACCGGCTACGAGCTGGCCCGCCTGCTGCAGCGATTAGGGGTGGCCACAGAGGTGATTGCCCCTTCGCTGATCCCGGTGACACCGGGAGCCAAGATCAAGACCGACAAGAGGGATGCCCGTCGCCTCGTCCAGCTCTACCGGGCCGGGGAGCTGACCTCGGTGCACATTCCCTCTCCGGGAGAAGAGGCGATTCGCGACCTGGCTCGCACCCGAGCCGATCTGGTCATCGACCGCACCCGGTGCCGGCACCGTCTCTCCAAGTTCTTGTTGCGCCACGGCGAGGTCTATCGAGGCGGTGTGCAGTGGACACTGACGCACGACGCCTGGCTCCGCCAGGTGCACTTCGACGACGCCGCGCTGGCCCAGACCTATTCGCACTACCGCGCCATCGTGACCGGATTCGATGCCCATCTGGCCGCCGTCGAGTCCGACCTCAAGATCTACCTGACCAAAGGTCCCTTCGCCGAAGCGGTGGCCAGGTTGAGCGCCTATCGCGGCATCACCGAGCTCGGCGCCTTGACCTTGTCGGCCGAAGTCTGCGACTGGCGGCGATTTCCCCGAGCCACCTCGCTCATGGGCTTTTGCGGGCTTGTTCCCTCTGAGTACTCAAGCGGGAATCGGATCTCGAGAGGCTCCATCACCAAGGCGGGGAACACTCACCTGCGGAGCCAGCTGGTCGAATCAGCCTGGTCCTACCAACATCGGCCGGCGGTCGGGCCACGGATCAAAAAGCGCCAGGAACATTGCAGCCCCGAGACCATCGCTCGAGCCTGGACGGCCCAGCTGCAACTTTGCGGCAAGTTCAGACGGCTGGCCGAACGCAAGAGCTCTCGCAACGTCGTGGCCACCGCCATTGCCCGCCAACTCACCGGCTATCTGTGGGCCGAGATGGCCGCGTGAGATGACCAAGATCGACCAGCTCGCCCTCTTCTCGACAGGAAGATGAGCGAGGACTTCACCATGCGCCGGGACACCGCCGCAGCAGGGAAGATCCCCGTTCTGACTATGCGACCCCGGAACCTTCCGGGAAGCGTTCCTAGTGAGGGGCACCATCCTGCGCATCGCCGACCTGCGGTCAGAATCCGCGTACATCAGAGTGGCGGACTGTCGTTCCACTCGTTCCCGGCGCATGGTCGAGTTCTCACTCGACCTCCACCGTCAAATGTCGGGGTGACGTAGCAGCCGTCTCCCAACGTCAGGGCCACCAGAGGTCCTGACGTTGGGACCCCGCCGCCTGCCAGACAGCACATGCGCGACGAGCCTCTGGTTCGTCGCGCCCGAAAAGAACCTACGAAGTCCCACTTGACATGCCGTTCCACATCAG
>DATNLP010000576.1:0-9616 GCA_035602795.1 Acidimicrobiales bacterium
CGCGACCGCTTGGCCCCGCCGCCCTCTCCCGCCGGCTCGGCGTCCTCGGGCGTCTCGGACGTCTCGGCCGGGGCCGCCGTCTTGGCCTGCCGTGGCGGCGGGGTGGTCGTACCGGGCCGCACCAGGGGCACCACCGGCGCCGCGGCGGGCTGCGGTGGTGGCGCTGCCGGCGCCGGGCGCGTGTCGCCGATCTTGGGCTTGCGCTGGGGCGCCGGGCGCGGCGCGGCCGGGGGGCTACTGCTCCCAGGCGCCTCTGGGGCGCGACCCTCTGGGGTCTGGCTGATTTCCGGCTCGGACATGAGGGAGAGCCCTCCTTGCGTTCTGTTCGGCGACGGCGGTGCCGGCGGGCCACTCCACGGGGAGCGGCTCGAACCGTGTGCCATCACGCTCGATCCATTGATGCGTCCTGCACGCCCGTGCCGGCACCTTGTCGGTGCCCAGGGCGGCGAGCACGTCGGCCGGGCGTACCCCGCGCGGGTGGGTGGCCAGCTCCGCCCGCAAGCGACCTTGGGCGCCGGTCAGCTCGAGTGCCAGGATGGCCGGACGGATGTCGTCCGCAACCGGACGACCCTTCCGTTCCCGCCGTACGGTGAGGACCGGAGACGCCAGGATCTTCTCGACCCGCTCCTGTAGCTCCTCACCCGGCACCTCGAGCACCTCCAGCTCCCAATCACACGATGCTACCTCCTGCTGCAGCGATCCCTCCCCCTTCTCGACCAGCGCCGCCGCCTGGACGTCGATGCCGTCGGGGAGCAGGGCGCTGAGGGCGGGCGCCAGCTCGTCCACGGGCGTGTCCCCCGGCTCGGCCGGGTCCAGGCGCAGGTCGAGGTACTCGCCCATCGACTCGCACCCGGTGGGCAGGGCCAGCCCGAAGCTCACCAGGGGGTGGGGCGCGAACCCCTGTGAGTAGGCCATGCGCACGCCGCCACGCCGAAGCGCCCGTTCCCACATGCGGGCCACGTCGCGGTGGCTCGTGAAGCGGATCTTGCCGAACTTGGAGAAGCGCAGCCGGAGGCGGCGCTGGTCCTCAGGAGGCACGGCCGACCAGCCGGACCGGGATGCGGTCGCCCTGGCGCAGGTCCTGCCCGGTGCCCTGGCTGCCCCCGGCCGGCGGCACGGCCGAGGCCACCACGTGCTCGACGCCGAAGCCGGTGCAGGCGCCGCAGTCGTAGCACGGCGTCCAGCGGCAGTCCTCGACGCCGGCCCCGGCCAAGGCGTCCTGCCAGTCGCCCCAGAGGAAGTCGCGGTGCAGCCCGGCCGAGATGTGGTCCCAGGGGAGCGCCTCTGACTGGTCGCGCTCGCGGTGGCACACCTCGGACAGGCTCAGCCCCTCGGCCTCGAGGGCCGATTCCCACAGGCCGAGGTCGAAGCGCTCGGACCACTCCTGGAAGGTGCCGCCGGCGCGCCAGACGCGCTCGATCACCGCGCCGGTGCGCCGGTCCCCCCGGCTGGCCAGGCCCTCGGCCACCGAGGCGGCCGGGTCGTGCCAGCGGATGGTCAGGCCCTTGGCCCCCCGGGCTTCGGCCCGCAGCAACGCCACTTTGCGCTCGAGCTCAGCCGCCGTGTCCTGACCGAACCACTGGAACGGCGTGTGCGCCTTCGGGACGAAGCCACCGACGGAGGCCACCACCGTGACCGACTTGTGGTAGCGCCGGCCGATCTCGGTGCAGCGGGCCCCCAGCTCGGCGATGCCGCGTACGTCCTCGTCGCGCTCGGTCGGCAGACCGATCAGGAAATACAGCTTGACCCGCCGCCAGCCCTGGCTGAAGGCGGCGTCGACCGCGCCGTAGAGGTCCTCCTCGGTGATCAGCTTGTTGATCACCGTGCGCATGCGCCACGTCCCGCCCTCGGGCGCGAACGTCAGGCCGGTGCGGCGCACCTTCTGGATCTGCGCCGCCGTGCCCACGGTGAAGGCGTCGACCCGCAGCGAGGGCAGGCTGACCGAGACGCGGCCCCCGTGGCTGGGCTCGTCGACGATGTCGCGCACCGTGTCCTCGATGCCGGAGAAGTCGGCGGTCGACAGCGACGTCAGCGCCACCTCGTCGTGGCCGGTCCACTCCAGGCCACGGTTCACCAGCTCGCGCACCTGGGCGGCCGGCCGTTCCCGCACCGGCCGGGTGATCATGCCCGCCTGGCAGAAGCGGCACCCCCGCGTGCAGCCCCGGAAGACCTCGACGTTGAGCCGGTCGTGCACCACCTCGGTCAGCGGCACTAGCGGGCGGGCCGGGTAAGGCCAGTCGGCCAGGTCGGCCACCGTGCGCTTGGTCACCTCGGCCGGCGCCGCCGGGTCGTTCGGCTGCGTGCCGACCAGCCGACCATCCTCGTAGGACGCGGTGTAGAGCGCCGGCACGTAGACGCCCTCCACCCCGGCCAGGGATCGCAGCAGGTCGAGGCGCTCGCCCCGGTCGCCGGCCAGCCAGGCGGCCACCACCTCGTTGATCTCCCCCACCACTTCCTCGCCGTCGCCCATGACGAAGGCATCGACGAAGTCGGCCAGCGGCTCGGGGTTGAAGGCGCAGTGCCCGCCCGCCAGCACCAGCGCGTCGGCTGGTCCGCGGTCGCCCGTGTGCAGCGGGACGCCGGCCAGGTCGATCAGGTTGAGCACGTTCGTGTAGACCAGCTCGGCCGCCAGGTTGAAGGCCAGGACGTCGAAGGCCGCGGCCGGCAGGTGCTGCTCCACGCTGAAGAGCGGCACCCCGGCGGCCCGCATGGCCGCCTCCATGTCGACCCAGGGCGCGTAGGCCCGCTCGGCCACGGCGTCGGGCCGCTCGTTGAGGATCTCGTAGAGGATCTGCAGGCCCTGGTTGGGCAGCCCGATCTCGTATGTGTCGGGGTAGAGCAGCAGCCAGGCCACCCGGCCCGGGCCGTGCTCGGGGCAGAGGGCCCCCTGCTCGCCGCCGATGTAGCGAGCGGGCTTGGACACGCCGGGCAGCAGTCGCTCTATCTGGGGCCAGAGGCTGTCCATCACCCCACAACCTACGACCTGGGCGGGGGCCAACCCGACGACCGGGGCCGGGCTCAGCCGCCCGGGACCGCCGTCGTCGTGGTCGTGGTCGGCGCGGGCGCGTTCTGGCCCGGCTTGGTCGTGGTGGTGGTCGTCGTGGGCGTGCCGAGGGGCGCGTTGGACGCCGGGGCGGTCATGCTCGGCGGGGTCGACGGGGTCGGCGTCTTCACCGGGGTGATCGGGTTGGCGACGAGGTAGTCGAAGATGTTGCGCACGAGGGGTGCCGCGGCATCGGCGCCGTAGCCGCCCTGCTCAATGACGGCCAGCACCAGGTACTGCGGGTTCGGGTTGGGGCCGAAGGCGACGAACCAGCTGTTGGGCTCGAGGCCGGTCGCGTTCGACGCCGTGCCCGTCTTGCCGGCCAGGTTCCACGAGGCGGGGAAGCCCTCGAAGTCGCCGTACGCCGTGCCGGCCCGGCTCGAGACCACACCCTCGAAGCCGGCCAGCATGGCGGCGTAGTTGGCCGGCGAAATGGTGACGTGCCCGGTCACCTGTGGCGTGATCTTCTTGACCACCTTGCCGGTGGTCGGGTCGACGATCTCCGAGGCCACCTGCGGTGCGTAGCGGGTGCCGGTCTGGGTGGTGGCCGACCAGTTGGCGAAGGTCGAGTAGGCCACGGCCTGCTCAATGGGCGTCAGGAACGTCTGGCCCTGGCCGAAGGCCATCTCGACGTTGTCGCCGGTGAACCACGACGGCGCGTTGGGGAAGCCCTTGGGCGCCTCGGCGTGCAGCTTGGCCCGGGTCAGGTAGCTGTCGACCCGGCCCTGCTCCTCGCCCGGCAGGTCGATGCCGGTGATGGTGCCCTCGCCGTAGGCCGTCGCCTCGTTCTGGATCGGCGTGTCGCCGTACTGGGCGCGGTCGTCCCAGAACGTGGCGCCGAGGTTGTAGAAGAACGAGTCGCTCGATGCCGTCAAGGCGGTCGACACGTTGTAGGTGCCGCCGGTGTCGCCCGGGTCGTCGCTCAGGGTGCAGCCGGTGTCGGCGATGACCCCGGGCGCCGGGCAGCCGGGGATCTTGAAGTGCCCCGTGTCCACGTACGGCGTGGTCGGCGAAATGAGGCCGTCCTGCAGGGCGGCGGTCGCCGTCACGAGCTTGAACGTCGATCCCGGCGTGTAGAGGCCTTCGATGGCCTCGTCGTTCTCGGCCGTCGTGGCCGAGAGCGCGGCGTAGTTGGCCGAGGAGATCCCGCCGACCCAGTCGTTCAGGTCGTAGCTCGGATAGGAGGCCAGGGCCAGCACCTGGCCGTTCTGGGGGTCCATGACGATGGCGGCGCCGTTGGGCGCCGGCGGGATCCGGTTGTCCACGGCGTCGAGGGTGTGCCGGTCGGTCAGGATCTGCTGCTGCAGGTAACCCTGGACGGCCTGCTGCAGGTCGGTGTCGATGTTGAGCACCACGGTGTCGCCGATCTGGGGGGCCGTCGTGCTGAGCGTGCCCACCACGTTGCCGCTGGCGTCCACCGACAGGGCCTGGCGGCCGTCCACCCCCCGCAGGTAGGGCTCGTACTGCTGCTCGATGCCGGCCAGGCCGATCTGGCTTCCCTGGGTGTAGCCCTGGTTCGGGTGGGCGGACAGGAAGGAGGAGGTGATCTGGCCCACGTAGCCCAGGACGTGCGTGCCCGTCGTGCCGCCCTGGGGGTAGGTGCGCTGCGTCACACTCTGCACGCTGACGCCGGGGTACTCGGCCGGGTGCGTCTGCAGGTACTGCACCGTGGACAGCGAGACGCCGCTCGCCACGGGCACCGGCTCGTAGGGGCTGTACTGCACGTTGTTGACCGCCGTCTGCACCTGCTCGGGCGTCTCGCCCACCAGCGCGGCCACCATCCCGATGATGCCCGGGTTCTGTGCCGCCTCTTCCCGCGACAGCAGGATCTCCTCCTGTGGGGTGTTCGACACCAGGACGGTGCCGTCGCGGTCCACGATCTCGCCGCGCGGCGCCTGGATGCTCACCACCCGCACCTGGTTGCGCGTCACCGCGGCGGCGTAGGTCTTGCCGTCGATTACCTGCAGCGTCCACAAGCGCAGGATCAGCACGCCGAAAAGGACGAGTACCACGACCCCGACCACGCGCAGGCGCAGGTTGGGTCGCGACTCCTCCTCCTCGGGCGACCCGACGATGGAGGCCACGTTGACCGACTTGCGCGGCCGCATGCGCGGTTGGCGCCCGTCGGTCCGCCACGAGCTGCGCCGCGCCGGGCGGTTCGAGGGCTTCGGGTGGAGGCGGTCGCCGCGGATGGGGTGGCGGAGTGTCCTCTTCACCAGAGCCTGCTGTCAGCCTGGGCCGTGACGAGCGAGCGCCGGTTGCTCTCCCCGACCAGCGCCCACCGCATGAGCCGGCTGACCGGGAGGACGCACACCAGGCTCGCCACGCCGACCACCGCGAAAAGGGTCAAGAAGTCCACTTGCACCATCTGCTGCTGTCCCAGGATGGCGCCGAGCACGGCGAACAGCATGTCCGCTCCGACACTCCCGGTCAGCGCGGCCACCGGCTTGAGCCAGGCCGCCCGGGGGTCGACCGCCTGCGTCAGGGAACCCACGGCGTACCCCAGCAGGCACCCCACCAGGGCGGACAGGCCGAACGGCGTCGGCAGCGTCAGGTCGAAGGCCAGCCCGGACCAGAACCCCACAATGGCGCCCGTCTCGGGCCCGTCGAGCAGGGCGGCGGTGATCGGCAGCAGCCACAGCAGGTCCGGGTGATAGCCGTCGATGCGCACCGCCACCATGACCGTCTGCTGCACCATCAGGACGACGAAGATCACAAAGGCCAGGCGGAGCATGGAGCGGCCGGTCACGTCGGCGGCTCCCACTGCACCACGTCGACGTAGGCCAGCTCGTCCAGGTTGGCCGCCGGGTCGACGGTGATCGACTCCTGGCTGGCACCCGCCTCGTTGTGGAACGACTCCACGGTGGCCACCGGGATGCCGGGCGGGAACGTCGCCGCCTGCAATCCGCTCGTGTACAAGATCTGGCCCTTGTAGACCGGCGTGTGCGGGGGCACCAGATCCAGTGTCAGGTCGTTACCCGGCCCCTGCCCGTCGACGATGCCGGTCAGTTGGTTGCCGAAGGTCACCCCCACCTTGGACTGGCCGTCGGTGATGAGCTGCACCACGCAGGTGTGGTGGAAGGACTGGATGACCTGGCCCACCAGTCCGCCGGCGCCGACCACCGGGTAGCCGACGTCGACCCCGTCGGCCCGTCCCTTGTTCAACGTGATGGTGGCGGTGAAGTTAGACAGGTTCAGGTCCACCGTCTGGGCCGGCACGGTCGTCAGCGACTGCAGGAAGGGCAGGTTCTCGAGCGCCATCAGCTGGCGCAGCTGCGACTGCTCGAAGCCGCGCTCGGCCTGGTTGGCCCGCAGCTGCCCGATGACCTTCTCGAGCTGCTCGTTCTGCGACTGCACGGAGCCGTAGTCGAAGGCACCGGCGAAGAAGTGGCCGATCGGGTTGATGATGTCCACGATCCCCTGGCGCAGCGGGGCGTAGATGTCGTTGGCCACCGACTTGATCCCCGAGGTCAGGCTGTGTGTCCGCCCGTTCTGGTCGAGCGAGATCAGCGACAGCGAGACGATGACGAGGACGATCACCGTCAGGGTGCGGCGCGAACGCCTGGTCCGAGCCACCCAGGGGAAACCGTCAGCGCGTGGAAGTGGTGATCAGCACCCGCTTCAGCGCTTCGAACTCTTCCAGGCACTGCCCACTGCCCACGGCGACGCAGTTCAGCGGGTCCCGGGCCACGACGATCGGCATGCCCGTCTCGTGCTGGAGCCGGGCCTCGAGCCCGTGCAGCAGCGCCCCGCCCCCGGTCAGCACGATCCCCTGCTCCATGATGTCGGCCGCCAGTTCGGGCGGCGTCCGGTCCAGGGTGACCTTGACCGCGTCGATGATGGCCGACACCGGTTCCTCAATGGAGCGGCGGATCTCCTCGGTGGACACGACGATGGTCTTGGGGAGACCGCTCACGAGGTCGCGCCCGCGGATCTCCGCGTGCAGCTCCTGCTCGAGTGGGTACGCCGAGCCGAGGGTGATCTTTATCTCCTCCGCCGTGCGCTCACCGAGGGCCAGGCTGAACTCCTTCTTCACGAAGGACACGATGGCGTCGTCGAGCTCGTCCCCGCCGATGCGCACCGACTGGCTCGTCACAATGCCACCGAGCGAAATGACGGCCACTTCGGTCGTGCCGCCGCCGATGTCGACCACCATGTTCCCCGTCGGCTCGTGCACCGGCAGGCCGGCCCCGATGGCGGCGGCCATCGGCTCCTCAATGATGTAGGCACGCCGCGCCCCGGCGTACTCGGCCGCCTCCATGACGGCACGCCGCTCCACCCCCGTGATGCCCGAAGGCACGCAGATGACCATGCGCGGCTTGGCGAAGCGACGCTGGTGCACCCGGTGGATGAAGTAGCGCAGCATCTTCTCGCAGATCTCGAAGTCGGCGATGACGCCGTCCTTCAGCGGGCGGATGGCCTGGATGTTCGACGGCGTGCGACCGATCATTCGTTTGGCCTCGGCGCCCACCGCCAGCGGCCGGCCGTCCTTGATGTCCACCGCCACCACGGACGGCTCGTTCAGGACGATGCCGCGGCCGCGCACGTAGACAAGGGTGTTAGCAGTTCCGAGATCCACGGCCATGTCACGGCCAAGGAGGGAAAGGCGGTTTTCAGCCATAAGTCATTCTCCACCGTGGGGGTCCTGTGGGCTCCGGCGAGGCCGGCAGCCCGTGGGTGCGGCTACAGGCTACGGGAAGGCGGCACCCATCACAAGGCGGACACGGGTGTGCACGCGTTCCAGCAGGAATTTTTGTTCGTCCTGAGTGGAGGCGTGCCTGCGGTCGGGGCGGCTACGGAGCCAGGTCGGGGAAGAACAGCGCGATCTCGCGTGCCGCCGACTCGTGGGAGTCGGACCCGTGCACGAGGTTCTCCGTCGTCTCGATCGCCAGGTCGCCGCGGATGGTGCCGGGCGCCGCCTCGGCCGGGTTGGTGCTGCCCATCATGAGGCGCACCACCGCGAAGGTGTCCTTGGGCCCTTCGATCACCATGAGGAGCGACGGCGAGCGAGTGATGAACGACACCAGATCACCGAAGAACGGTTTCTCGGCGTGCTCGCCGTAGTGGGTCGCGGCCATCTCCTTGGTGATGGTCCGGAGCTCGGCCGCCACCAGGCGCAGCTTCTTGCGCTCCAGGCGCGCCAGGACCTCACCGGCCAAGCCACGCTCGAGGCCGTCGGGCTTCACGATTACCAGGGTGCGGTCCACGAGGAGTGGACACTACACCGCAGCCGCCGGGCGTCCCGGTCGCTACGGGCTCAGCGCCCGGCGTCCTCCCACGGCACGGCCGACGCCAGCGCGTCCGCCCGCGCCGCGCCCACGACGTAGAGCGAGCCGGCGACGACGACGAGGCCGTCGGCGTCGACCATGCCGCGCGCCAGGCGAAGCGCGTCGCGCACGTCGGGTTCGATGTACGCGTTCAACCCGAGCGCGCGTGCCGCCTCGGCCACGGCGGCCGCCGGCATGGCGCGCGGCGAATCGGGCGCGCAGGCAACGACGGCCGCCACGCCGGCCGAGGCCAACGGCGACAGCATGGCCGAGGGGTCGCGCCCCGAGAGCATGCCCACCACCGCCACCGTCGCACCTTCGACCTCGAACTCGTCGCGCAGCGCGTCGCCCAACGTCGCCATGCCCGCCGCGTTGTGCGCGCCGTCGACCAACAACAGCGGGCGCCGACCCAACACCTCGAGCCGTCCCGGCACGCGCACGGAGGCGAACGCCTCGTCCACCACGTCGGGCGCCAGTGGCTCGTCGAAGAAGGCTTCGGCCGCCGCCAGCGCCACTGCCGCGTTCGTCCCCTGGTGCGCCCCGTGCAACGGGACCAACACTTCGTCGTAACGGCCCCCGGGCGTCCACAGCGTGACCAGGCGGCCCCCGACGGCCACCCAATTGGACTCCACCCCGTAGTCCCGCCCGGCCACCCACACCGGGCCGGCCCCCACCTCGGCGGCGTGGGTCAGGACGATATCGAGCAGGTCAGGGGCCAATTCCCCCACCACGACGCGGCTCCCCGGCTCCATGATCCCCGATTTGTCCGCCGCAATGCCCTCCAGCGTCGGCCCGAGCACGTCGGTGTGGTCGAAGCTCACGTTGGTCAGCACGGCCACGTCGCCGTGCACGACGTTGGTGGAGTCCCACGTCCCGCCCAGCCCGACCTCGATCACCATGGCGTCGACCGCCTCCGTGGCGAACCACGACAGCGCCGCCGCGGTCAGCAGCTCGAAGCGCGTCAGGCGCTCGGGCAGCAGCGGCTCGAGCAGCGCCAGCTCGGTCAGCACCTCGGTGAACGCGGCGTCGTCGATAGGCTCGCCATTGCGGGCGATGCGCTCGGACACGGTGTGGAGATTGGGACTGGTGAACGTCCCCACGGTCAGTCCCTTGGCCATGAAGAGCGCGGTGAGCATGGCCGACGTCGAGCCCTTGCCGTTGGTGCCGGTCACGTGCACCGAGGGAATCGATTCCTGGGGATCCCCGAGGACCGTCATCAGCGCGCGCATCCGGTCCAGCGTGGGAAGGGCGCGGCGATTGGGCATCTTCGACTCGAAGTCGATATGGCTGTCCAACCACTCCAGGG
>DATNLP010000624.1:0-4029 GCA_035602795.1 Acidimicrobiales bacterium
CGTGATCGCCGCGCTCGACGACGCGGGGCTGCCCCCGCTGGCGGGCCACGAATACCTCTCCACCCAGTTCGAGTTCGTTCCGGTGGCCTTGATCGTGGCCGCCCTGGTCCTCTACCTGTGGGCGGTGCGGCGCAACAACGCCCTGCACCCGCGCCACCCCTGGTCGGCCGTCAAGACGGGGGCCTGGCTGGGGGCGCTGTGCACGACGGCGGTGTCCATCTTCAGCTTCATCGGCGTCTACGACGGCGAGCTGTTCTGGGACCACATGGTCCAGCACCTGCTCCTCATCATGGTGGCCGCCCCGCTCTTCGCCATCGCCTCGCCGCTCGACCTGGCCTGGCGCTCGAGCACCGGCACGGCGCACCTGGCGGTGAGCGAGGTGCTGCGCTCGAGGGTGGCCACGTTCTTCGGCCACCCGGTGGTGTCCTTCGTGCTCTACGCCGTGTTGATTCCGCTGAGCCACCTGACCAGCTGGTACAACCTCACCCTCGAGCACGAGAGCATCCACAACGCCGAGCACCTGGCCTTCTTGGTGGTCGGCTACCTGTTCTGGCGCCAGATCTTCGGCAGCGACCCCAACCGCTACCGCATGCACCCGGCCTTGCAGTTCTTCTACCTGTTCATGGCCATCCCCATCGACACCTTCACCGGGCTCTCCTTGGCCGGGGCCAACAGCGAGCTGTTCCCCGCCTATTGCGCCACGGCGCGGACCTTGGGGTGTGCCGGCGTCGCGGTGCCGCACCCGTGGGGGCCCTCCTACGTGGTCGACCTCCACGTCGGGGGCGACATCATGTGGGTGGTCGGCGACACCCTCATGCTGTGGCCCATGATCCCCGTGGCGCTGCGCTGGATGCACATGGATGAGCGCCGGGCGGTCCGCGTCGACCGGGAGCTCGACGGGTCATCCCCGGATGCCCTGCTGCGCGAGGGTAGGTCCCTGCCGTGAGGCGCTGGGGCGCCGCGCCAACGGGTCCAGGGGAACCCGCACCACTGCAGCGGACCGCGCTCTTCGTCGGCCTCAGCGTTCTGACCCTGGCCCTGACCGCCTGCGGTAGCTCGTCAAGTGATCCCCCGGCGCCACCGGCCAGCCAGGGGATCGTCCAGAACCGCGCCATCCCCGACATCCCCCTCATCTCGTCCTCGGGCGCGCCGACGTCGCTGGGCGCCTACCGGGGCAAGGACATCGTGATGGCGCCGTTCCTGACTTTGTGCCAGGACGAATGCCCATTGGTGACCGGCGCGTTCATCGCCTTGCAACGTGACGTCGACGCGGTCGGACTCGGCTCCAAGGTCTTCTTCATGGAAATCACGGTCGACCCCGGCCGCGACAGCCCGGCGCGCCTGTCGGCCTACTCGAAGGAGTTCGGGGCCGACTGGTCGTTGTTGACCGGCACGCCGGCCAACCTCGACGCCCTGTGGCGGTTCCTCGGAGTCTCGGTGCAGATCGTCCCCGAGTCCCAGCCGCCGAAGCTCGACTGGTGGACCGGGCAGCCTCTCACCTATGACGTCAACCACACCGACGGGTACTTCCTCATTGACGCCGCCGGACACGAGCGCTTCAGCGATTCCAATCCACCGGATCTCCACGGCCGACTGGACAAGAAACTGACCGGCCTCCTCAACGCCGGAGGCTTGCGGAACCTCCACGACCAGGGTTCGCCGAACTGGACGCTGAACGAGGCACTGGCCTCCGTGAGCTGGTTGGTCGGCCGCAGCGTCCCTCCCGTCACCAACACCTGATCCGGCTGGCGGGTTGTCGCGGTGGTCGTCAGGGCACGAGCAGCACCCGGCCGAAGGCCTGGCGCGACTCGATGTACGCGTGGGCGCCGGCGGCGTCCGAAAGCGGAAAGGCGCGGTCGATGACCGCCTTGAGCTCACCCCGGGCGATGGCCTCGAGGTGGCCGGCGATCATGCCGTGGACGCGCTGGTGGTTGAGCAGGAGCTCTGCCCCGAGGAAGTAGCCCGACAATGTCTGGTTGTTGGGCCGCATGGTCGAGATGTCGAGCCGCTCGGCCGGCGCCCGCCCGGCGTCGCCCACGGTGACACACCGACCCCGGTAGGCCAGGGCGGCGATGCTCCCCTGCAGCGTCACTCCGCCCACCGAGTCGACGATGACGTCGACGCCGCGGCCGTCGGTCAGCCGCCGCGCCTCGCCCACGAAGTCGTGGGTGGCGTAGTTGATCCCGTCGTCGAGGCCCAGGTCCTTCAGCCGCTCCAGGCGGGCGTCGCTCGAGGCCGTGGCCAGCACGCGGGCGCCGGCCCGCTTGGCCATCTGGATGGCGGCGATGCCCACACCGCCCGCGCCGGCGTGGACGAGGGCCGTCTCCCCCGCCTGCAGACGCCCGAACTCGAAGAGGCAGTCGTCGGCCGTCCCGAAGGGCACCGGCACGCAGGCCGCGTCGTCCGTGCTGACGCCGTCAGGGATCTTCCAGGCGAAGCCGGCCGGCACGGCCCGGCGCTCGGCATGGGAGCCGTCGAGCCCCACGGTGACGGCGCGGTCCCCCACCGCGAAGCCCGCCACGTCCGCGCCGATCTCGGCCACCGTGCCGGCGGCCTGGTAGCCGACGATGTGCGGCACCCGGGCCAGGTCGCCCCCCAGCCGGTGGAGCGTGTCGCCACCCTCGATGCTGACCGCCTCCACGTCGATGAGGATGTCGCCCGGGCCGCACACGGGGTCGGGGACGTCCTCGTAGCGGAAGACGTCCGGCGTGCCGGTCTCGTAGTACACCGCTGCCTTCATACGCGCTCGTACTCCTCCATCTCGAACTGTCTCGTCCTCTCGGTGTACCACAGCGAGGTCTGGGGCAGCTGGGTGGCAATCTTCCCCTGGGCGTTCTTGAAGTAGCTCTGGCAGCCGTGGTGCCACACCGTCCCCTCGAGGGCCTCGGCCAGCTCCACGTTGTAGGCCTCCATGACGTCGCGCCGGACCTCGACCGCCGCTGCCCCCTCACGCTCCATCGCATCGAGCGCGCTGACGACGTAGGCGGCCTGCGCCTCGAGGATCACGATGATGGAGTTGCCGCCCTGGTTCGTGTTGGGTCCGTAGAACATGAAGAAGTTCGGATAGCCCGAGACGGTGAGGCCGAGGTAGGCGTGGGCCACGTCGGCCGCGGCCCAGTCGTCGTGCAGCCGGCGCCCACCGGCACCGATCACGTCCATGCCGTCGAGGTACTCGGTTGCCTTGAAGCCGGTGGCCAGCACGATGGCGTCCACCGGCCGCTCCCGGCCGTCTCCGGCCACAATGCCGGTGGGGGTCACCCGTACGATCCGCTCCGTGATCAGCTCGACGTTGTCGCGCAGGACCGCCTTGTAGAAGTCGCTGCAGATCAACGTCCGCTTGCAGCCGAACGGGTAATCCGGTGTGAGCTTGGCCTTGAGCGTCTCGTCCTTTATGCGGTAGTCGATGTGGCTCAGCGCGATCTCCCTGAGCCCGTCGGTCGTGTTGTCGTCCACCCGGAACGCGATGGTGTTCTCGAAGGCCCAGAAGATCTCCTGGCGGTGCTGCTCCATGGCCTGGCGGTCCGTGGCGAAGCGATCCTTCTCCTCGTCGGTGAACGGCTTGTCGCGCCGGGGCAGAATCCACTGCGGCGTGCGTTGGTACACGTCCACCTGCTCGGCCACCTTGGCCAGCTCGGGAACGATCTGCGCCGCGCTGGCACCGGTCCCGACAACGGCGACGCGCCGCGACACGAGGTCGTGCTGGTGCTCCCAACGCGCCGAGTGGAAGTGCGGGCCGGCGAAGGTGTCCAGACCCTCGATGTCGGGGTAGGACGGGGTCCTGAACGTGCCGACGGCGCTGACCAGCACAGCGGCCTCGTAGGCGCCGCCCTCGGCGTCGTGCAACCGCCAGAACCGCTCCTGCTCGTCCCAGCACGCCGACGTGATGCGCACGCCCGTCCGCAGGTGGGGGCGGACGCCGAAGCGGTCGGCGCAGTCCTCGAAGTACCGCAGGATCTCGGGTTGCGCCGCGTAGGTCTTGGTCCAGTCCGGCTTGAGGGCGAAGGAGTAGGAGTAGAGGTGCGAGGGAAC
>DATNLP010000630.1:0-4220 GCA_035602795.1 Acidimicrobiales bacterium
GTACCCGCCTCCTCCGCCGCCTCCGTCCTGGGCCGCACCGGGCGCGTACGGCGCGGCGCCGCAACTCGGCCCGCAGCAGGCCGCACCGTTCTCGTACCCGCCGCCGGCCGATCCCACGGCACCCCTCGGCACCGCCGGCGACCCGGACGCGGGCTCCTCGACGCGCCGCCCCGGGAGGCTGCGCTCCTGGCTCCCGGTGGCCGTCGTCGCCGCGCTCATCGGCGGCGGCATCGGCGCCGGGGTGACCGCCCTGGCCGATCACTCCAACAACAACGGGGTCGGCAACGTGACGGTCGACGAGAGCAACGCCGCCCCCGGCGCCGCCGTGCTGAGCGGCGACGTGACCATCCCCGAATTGGTCAACCGCGTCATCCCGGCCGTCGTGTCGATCGACGTCAAGTCCGGCAGCGACGAGGATGAGGGCACCGGGATGATCATCACCGCCGACGGTGAGGTGGTGACCAACAACCACGTCATAGAGCTCTACACCGAGGGCGGCAACCAGGGCTCTATCACCGTCACCGAGTACGGACAGACGAAGCCGCTCCCGACCACGCTCGTCGGGTACGACGCAACCAAGGACCTCGCCCTGCTCAAGATCGACAACGTCTCGAACCTGAAGACCGTGACCTTCGGCGACTCCTCCAAGGCCGTCGTCGGCGATGCCGTCGTCGCCATCGGCAACGCGCTCGGGTTGGCGGCCGGTACGCCGACCGTGACCCAGGGCATCGTGTCCGCGCTGGGTCGCTCCGTGACGGCCGGCGGCGAGGGCACCCAGACCGAGATGCTGCAGAACATGATCCAGACCGACGCCGCCATCAACCCGGGCAACTCCGGCGGCCCGCTCATCGACACCTCGGGCCAGGTCATCGGCATGAACACCGCCGTGGCCGGCACCACCAGCGACGGCACCAGCTCGCAGAACATCGGCTTCGCCATCCCGATCGCCCAGGTCGAGGCCTCCCTGCCCGAGCTGCAGAAGGGCGGCGAGTCGGGGAACGGTGGTGGCTACCTCGGCGTCGACATCACGACCCTCACGCCCGCCCTGCGCCAGCAGTACGGCTTCACGCCGACCGCGGGTGCGGTCATCCTGAGCGTCGTCTCGGGCTCACCGGCGGCCAAGGCCGGCCTCGACCAGGGCGACGTGATCGTGAACATCGACGGCACGACCATCGCGTCGGCCGAGGACCTCCAGAAGGTGATCCAGGCCGACAAACCGGGCCAGAGCGTGAGCATCACGTACTACGTGGGCGACAGCAAGCGGACGGCCACCGCCACCCTGGGCAGCCAACAGCAGGCCCAGCAGCAGACCGGCGGGAGCGGGAGCACCACCAACCCCTTCGGCGGGGGAGGGTTCCCCGGCTTCGGCAACTCCGGCGGCACCGGTGCCACCGGGACCACCGGCGGGACGCCCTAGGATCAGCCGGCGCCGCGCCCGGGGATGTCGAAGTTCCGGTCGGGGTGCGCCGGCGGGAAGTTCATGGGACGGGTGGGCTGCCACCCGCTCGCCTCGATGTCCTCGAGCACATGGGCCATGTTGTACGTGTCCTCCTCGTAGGAGAACTTTCCGTCGCCGGCATAGATCAGGCGGGAGTAGCCCGACTGGCGGTACGGCGTCCCGTCCGCCTTGGTGCGCGGCATGATCTGGGTCCACTTGACCACCACGTCGTCGCCATCGATGGCGGTGAACTCGACGGGGAACTTCCAGTCCTCCATGCCCACCATGGAGTCGACGAGCCAGTGGGCGATCGCGTCGCTCCCCTCGATGCGCCCCCAGGCGCCGTCGACGTAGACGGCGTCCTCGGTGTAGAAGCCCGCCAGAACGCCGAACGCGTCGGGCTCGAGCCCGTCGTCGACGCGCCGGCGCAGCTCGTGATAGCGGTCAACGGTCGCCTTGACCTCGTCGCGTGGAAACGGCATCGGACCCCCTTGTGTGTGTTACTGCGATTTGACGGCGTGGTAGGACGTGCGGCAGGCCTCGAGCTCGGCCAGCGCCGTGGCCCGGTCGAAGAAGCCTTCCACCTCGGTCGACTTCTCCGGTTCGAGATCCTTGTAGATGCTGAAGAAGTGCGCGATCTCGTTGCGCAGGTGCAGGGGCACGTCCTCGATGTCACGGGCGTCGTCCCACTGCGGGTCGTGCGCCAGCACCGTGATCAGCTTGGCGTCGACGCCCTTCTCGTCACGCATGGAGAACATGCCGAGAACGCGCACCCGCAGGACGCAGCCGGGGAAGGTGGGGTCGGCGACCAGCGCCAGGACGTCGAGGGGGTCGCCGTCACCGGCCAGGGTGTTGGGGACGAAGCCGTAGTCGGCGGGGTAGGTCGTGGCCGTGAAGAGACGGCGGTCCAGGCGGATGACGTGCTCGTCGTGGTCGTACTCGTACTTGTTCCGGCTGCCTGTCGGGATCTCGACGACGACCTCGATCGAGTCCTGGCCCGAATCGGTCACCGCGGATCGGGTGGTGGGGAGCGGTGCTCCGGGTCGACGGGGCTCATGATGCCGACGGCGTTGCCGTCGGGGTCGCTCACGACGGCGTAGCGGGCACCCCAGAAGGCGTCGTACGGCGCCTGCTGTACGGGCACGCCGTCGGCCGCCAGCGCCGCCACCATGGTGTCGACCTCGTCTCTCGTGTCGACCTTGAAGCCGAGGACGACGCCAGTACCGCCGGGCCAGCCGGTGTTCCACTTGGCGGCGAACGTGGCGCTGTCGATGTCGATGTCAACCGGGATGTCGTCGCTGTGCTGGCCCGACACATGGTGCTGGTCCCACAGCGGATCGCCCTCGTCGCGGTGCGCGACGCCGAACCTGGCGTAGAAGGCCCGGCTGGCCTGCACGTCACGCGTGACGAGGTTGAGCTGGTCCAAGCGGATCGGCGCCACGCCGCCCACCGTAGTGCTCAAGCGGACCAGAACGCGTTGGACGGTGCGGCACGGCCGTCCAACGCGTCGGAGACACTCGGCCGCCCCAGGGCCCCGGCGCGCAACGCGGCCAGCGCGGCGGCACGGTTGTTGGCGAACACGGCCTGGTCGTCGGCGGCCGCGGGATCCACCCAGACCGCAGCGATCAGCAGCAACGACGGCGCCTCCGCTTCGAGGACCGTGCCCTCGGCCACGGCGTCCATGACGCCGGCAGCCACCCCGGCGTGCGCCGGCCCCCGCGTGAGGCGGGCATGTTGCTCGTCGGCGATGAAGGCCTTGTTCACGAACAGGGTGAACGGCCGCACGGCCACCCCCGGGGCGACCGAGGCCACGAAGGCGGCGTGCCCCTGGCGCGGCGTGGCCAGGGCGGTGACCCAGGCGGTCTCGACCGGGCCTCCCACGTCGCCCAGCACGGTGTTGACGTGGGCCGCCTCGGCGCCGGTCCCGACAAACGCCTCGCCGAACTGGGTGCTCACGGCGGCGGCGGCCAGGTCTCGGGTGGCTGGGGCAAGGGCTCGGTGCGCCCGTAGCGGTCGGCCCGCAGCAGGTCACTGCCCATGGTGCCGGGCTTGGTGTCGTACGCCAGCAGGCCGACATGGCGCCAGCGGACCCCGGTCACGGGGCTGACGCGGTGGAGCGAGTGGCGCCCCTCGAAGATCAGCAGTGTGCCCGGCCGCATGGGGAGCGTCTCGACGCGCGAGCGGTCTCCGCCGAGCACGGCCGCCACCTCGTCGTAGCGCTCGTCCTCGGCGTTGCGCAGGCGCGGCACAACCTCGAAATCGCCGCCGGACTCGGCGGACTGGATGGCCAGGGAGACGACGAAGTCGGTCTGGTCGAAGTGCCATTGCAGCAGGTCGCCCGCGCCCATGACGGCCAGGTTGAGCGCGCCGAAGGGGTCGGCGTAGCGGTAGATCGGCCCCCGTTCGAGCACCGCTTCGATGAGGTCCTTCATGGGGTCCCACTCGTAGAGGCGGCGCAGCGGCGAGTCGTAGGGCGTGATGTCGTAGGCCACGGCGCGCACGCGGTAGTCGGCGAAGTGCAGGCGGGGGTGGTCCGCCGGAAGGCTGAAGTCGGGGAACTCGAGGTAGGCCGTGCCCTGGCCGCCCGAGGCATGGGCGCGCCCCGCCAGGGCGTCGGCATCGCGCACGAGCTCGGCCACGCCGGCGGGGGAGACGAAGCCCTCGATTTCGGCGGCGCCCCGCTCGCGCATTTGCCGGCGCGCGGCGTCGACCACGGCCCGGTACGTGTCCGAGCCGGGTTCGTGCAGCGGATAGTGCCCGAGGTCGACCAGCTCGGCGGGAT
>DATNLP010000631.1:0-18536 GCA_035602795.1 Acidimicrobiales bacterium
GTGATGGCGTTGACGGGGGGCCGGTCCAGGGTCACCGTCGCGATGTGGTCCCGCACCTCGACGGTTATGTCGCCCATCCATCACCCCTTCGCGCCGGCCTCCCGGCCACACCATGTCGGCTCCGCGAGCCGGTGCCGTTCGCCAGGGAGCATACCGAGGACCTCTCCGCGTCCCCGGGGCCACGCTCGTTCGACCGGCCCGTGCCGGTGACGGAGGCGCATCTCCGCCACCGGCGTCGCCGGTCCTCCAAGAGCCCTAGCCGAAGTTCTTGGGCGGGGTCGACGTAGCCCCCGTGTACTTCTTGATCGGCCCGGAACCCGGGCTGGTCACGTAGACCGGGCTGACCGGGACGCTGCCGATCCAGCTGCCCGTCGGCGTCACCGCGGGCGGGGCCGAGGTCTCGAGCTTGACCACCTCCTCACCCTCGAAGCCGAAGTGGACCGAGCTCGAGTACGACAGCGGGACGAAGCCCGGCGTGTCGAAGCTCTTGCCGTCCTTGGCGATCGCGTCGATGAGTCCCTGGCGCGTCAGGTTCTTCCCCGCCTTCTCGAGCGCCTGCACGAAGGTGTAGGCCAGCGCCACGCCGTACTCGGAGTTGCCGTCGAGGCCGGACTTGGCGTAGAGCGTCGGCGCGTACTGCTGCAGGATCTTCTTGGCGTCCTGCACCCACGGGTTGGCCGTGTCCGCCTCGGGCGGGAAATAGGCCGTCGTGATGACGTTGTTCAGCAGACCGGCCGACGCCGAGACCTGCGACGCGGAGGCGCCGCCCTTCTGGGCGAAGGACGCCAGCAGCGGCCCCACCGTCGGGGGGTCGGCCCCCACGCTGTCGACGACGTACTGCGGGAAGTAGCTGATGACCGCGGCCGGCAGCATGGCCAGCGCCGTGGCGGCGGGGATCGTGGCCAGCACGACCACCTGGGCCCCGGCTGCCTTCAGCGCCGCCATCTGATTGGACAGCGGGCCGGCCAGGGTCGCCGCGTCGTAGGTCTGTTGCGACACGACCGACGACGCTGGGATCTCCATGTCGAGGCCCTTCACCACGTCCTGACCGAACTCGTCGTCCTGGTAGAGGTAGCCGATCTTCTTCCCGGCGAAGTTGGCCTTTATGTAGGAGCCGAGGATCTTGCCGTCCACCGTGTACGGCGGCTGCCAGCCGAGGCTGTAGGGGTACTTGGGGTTGCTCCAGCAGTTGCACCCCGACTCAATGAAGAGCTGGGGCACCTTCTGCTCGTTCAAGAAGGACTGCACGGCCGCCTGGGTCGGGGTCCCGAGCGATCCCACGTCCGCGAAGATGTTGTCCTGCAGGACGAGCTGCCGGGTCAGCGTGGCCGTGTTGGCCGGGTTGTAGGCGTCGTCGAGGTAGATGTACTTGATCTTGCGCCCGTACACGCCGCCGTGCGCGTTGACCCAGTCGAAGACCGCGTTCATGGCCGGGGCGATCTCGTCGTAGCCCGGTGCGGCCGGCCCGGTCAGGGGCACCGTGGCCCCGATGGTGATCTGTGACGCCGTGACCCCCGGGGTGCTCTCGGCATTGGCCGCCTCGGGGAGAAGGGTCACCGCCAGCATCAGGCCGATGGAACCGGCCATCACCGCCCGGACCCATCGGCGCCCGCCCTTCTGTCTCCTCGTCTTTCGTGACATCACGTCTCCCTTTCTGTTGCTCTTGGTTTGCATGTCGCTCTAGTCGCCGGCTGACACCGCCACCGGTGCCGGTGCGCCTCGTCCGCCCTGGCCCGGGTGCGGCCGGTGCGCCCACAACCAGCGCAGCCCGCCCTGAATTCCGTTGGGCGCGGCCAACATGGCCACGATCAACACCGCGCCGAAGATGATCGTCGCCATGTACGCGTTCGCTCCGCTGCCCAGGTTGAAGTGGTTCGACGCCGAGGTCGACCACTGGGGCAGGTACACCAGCAGAATGCCGCCCCAGACCATCCCGACCAGCGTCCCGGTGCCCCCGAGCACCATGGCCGCCAGCAGCTGAATGGAGAGGGTGAGGGGGAACTCACCGGTGTTGGCCACACCCGTCGAAAGGACGAGCAGGGCCCCGCCCAGCCCGGCGCACCCGGCGCTGATGGCAAAGGCCAGCACCTTGGTCCGCGCCACGTGGATCCCCGCCAGCGACGCCGCGATCTCGTCGTCGCGCACGGCCCGGAAGGCGCGGCCGAAACGGCTCCACAGCAGGTTGGCCACGAGCACCATGACCACCAGCGCGATGCCCACCTGAATCAGCGCGAGCCATTCCTCTGCGCTCAGCGATCCCGGGGCGGTCGGGACGGTCGTCGTGAGCCCCTGGTCGCCGCCGAAGGTGGCCGGCCACTTGTCGGCGATCGAGGGCAGGGCGAGCGCGAAGAGCAGCGTCATGCCGGCCAGATAGGGGCCCTTCAGGCGGGTGGCCGGGATTCCGATGACGATGCCCGCCGCCGCCGCCACGCCGGCTGCGGCCGCCAGCTCCAGCACGAAGTTGCTCGACGTGTGCGTCATGAGCAGCGCCACCGTGTAGGCGCCCACGGCCATGAAGGCGCCGTGGCCGAGCGAGATCTGGCCGTTGACACCGGTCAGCAGGCTCAGCCCGACCAGCGCCACGACGTAGGCACCGATTTCGCCCACCTGGTACTCGTTGTACGTGCTCAACCGCGCCACGACGACGTAAAGCACGACGCCTGCCACCAGCGCCACCGGGAGATGGCGGAGCAGGGGCTGGCGCGGCAGGTGCACCCGACTGGCCAAGGCCGCGCGGTCCACCTCAGACCCTCCTCGCCGGCGGGCGGGAGAAGAGGCCTTCGGGGCGCACCATCAGCGCCACCATGAGGAGCGCCAGGGCACCCAGCGGCTCGAGCCCCGAGCCGAGGTAGCCGCCCACGTACGAGATGCACAGCCCCGAGATGATCCCGCCCACCAGCGCGCCGACCGGGCTCTCCAGGCCGCCGATCACCGCCGCCGTGAACCCGTACACCAAAATAAGGTCCATGTAGTACGGCCCGAAGGAGCTGGTCGGCGCCACCAGGAGTCCGGCCAGCGAGCCGGCGATGCCGGCCAGGGCCCAACCCAGCGTCAGCAACAGCCCGACGCGGACCCCGAGCAAACGGGCGATCTCACGCGAGAAGGCCGACGCCCGCATGCGGAGGCCGAGCGACGTGAAGCGGAACAGCACCAGGGTGGCGGCCATCATCGCCAGGACGGCAATGAGGATGAAGAGGTCGAAGTGGGAGAAGGCGACGACGGTGCTGCCGACCTTTAACCCGCTCTGGGAGAAGGCGGCCGGGAAGCCGCGGCTGGCGTTCCCGTAAATGGCGCCGGCCAGCCCCTCGAAGACCACGAGCAGCCCGATGGTCACGATGACCGGGTTGAGTTCGGACTTGCCGTGCAGGGGCCGGATCAGGACGCGCTCGGTCACCGCCCCGATGGCGAAGCCGATGATGAGCACCGCCGTGAAGGCCCACCAGTAGCCCCAGCCTCGTGACAGCAGGCTGAAGGCGATGAAGGTCGTCAGCATGCCGGCCGCGCCCTGGGCGAAGTTGATGATGCGCGTCGCCCGGTAGATGAGCACCAGGGCCAGGGCGAGGGCGGCATAGATCATGCCGTTGGCGACGCCGTCGAGCGTGTAGTCGAAGAAGAGGCTCATGGCGTCAGAACCCCAGATAGTGGTGACGGAGGGCTTCGTCGGCGGCCACGTTGGCCGCGGTGTCCGAGACGACCACCTGGCCGAGATTGAGGATGACAGCCTGCTTCGAGACCGACAGCGCGCTGCGCGCGTTCTGCTCGACCAGGACGACGGCGATGTCCTTGCCCTCGGTCTGCTCGCGCAACAGGGCCATCAGTTGCGCCGTGATCATCGGGGCCAGCCCGAGGCTCGGCTCGTCGAGCAACAACAGCCGCGGCCGCGAGATGAGGGCCCGCCCGAGCACGAGCATCTGGCGCTCCCCGCCCGAGAGCGTCGAGGCGTGGCGGCGCCGGAAGTCGCGCAGTCGTGGGAACAGCTCGAGGGTCTCGTCGATAGCAGACTGACGCTCGGTCCTGCGCAGGCACCACAGGGTGGCCAGCCGCAGGTTCTCCTCCACGGTCAGCTCCTCGATGACCCCGCGTCCCTCGGGCACGTGGGCCACGCCCATGCGCGCGATGGTCTCGACGTGGCGGCCGAGGAGGGGAGCGCCGTCGAAGCGCACCGCTCCCGCCTGTGGCTTCACCAGCCCCGAAATGGTGCGCAGCAGGGTCGTCTTGCCGGCGCCGTTGGCGCCCAGGACCGCGGTCACTGCGCCCGGCCCGGCGTCGAACGACACCGAGCGCAGGGCCTGCACCGCGCCGTACGACACACTGAGGTCGCGCACCTCAAGCATGGTCGTCATCCTCGAGGCCCTCGATGCCCGCCACGGGGTCGAGGTCGTGCACCTCGGCGCCGAGATACGCCGTGGCCACCTCCGGATTGGCCCGGATCGCCTCGGGAGTGCCCTCGGCGATGACCTGACCGAAGTTGAGCACGACGATGCGGTCGCACACCGACATCACCAGGTCCATGTGGTGCTCCACCAGCAGCACGGCCATGCGGTCGGTCAGGCCGCGGATACGCGTCCCCAGCGCGTCCATTTCGCTCTCCGACAGCCCGCTGGCCGGCTCGTCGAGGAGCAGCAGCTGGGGCTCGCCCATGAGCGCGCGCGCCAGCGCGGTCCGCTTCTGGATGGCGTAGGGCAGCGCGCCGGGGTAGCGGCCGGCGAACTCGGCCGCCCCGAGCTCGTCGAGGAGCTCCATGGCGCGTGCACCGACGCGGCGCTCCTCCCGGCTCGAGCGCCACAGGCCGAGGAAGGACGACGCCAGGTCGGAGTGCAGCCGGGCCTGGGCGCCCAGCATCACGTTCTCGTGCACGGTCAGGCCGGCGCACAGGCCGACGCCCTGGAGCGTGCGGGCAATGCCCAGCTTGGCCAAGTCGTGCGGGTGGTGCCGGCGCAGCTGGCGGCCCCGGTAGGTCAAGGTGCCGCGCCCCGGGTGGACGAATCCGCAGATGACGTTGAACAGGGTCGTCTTGCCGGCGCCGTTCGGCCCGATGACGCCCACCACCTCGCGACCGCCGACCGACATCGACACCTCGTCCAGCGCCAGCAGGCCACCGAAGCCGACGCTGACCTGGTTGACGACCAGGACGGTCGCCTCGGCCGCGCCGGCCGGACCTCCGCCCGGAGGGGCGACCGGGGCCTCGATGGCCGGGCTTGCCACGCCCTACACCGCGGCGCCGGGGGCGGCACGCAGCGACGTCCCGCGCCGTCCGACAGGCGGTCCTACCACCCAGCCCCCCAGCATTGCCCGTGACGTTACAACTTCGTGAACGAACGTGGAGGGCTTCGAGCAGGGAATTAAGCACCAGCCCAGGTGGGGACCGCACTGGCTGTAACTTGCTCGCGAACTTGCTGGCGCTATCACAAGGCGCGCCCGGAGGGCTGAGTCGACGATCCGCCCTTAGATGTACTCGCGCTGGCGCATGAAGACCAGCGTCCCCCAGCCCCAGATGGGCGGCAGGTAGGCCGTGCACAGGCGCTCGATGAAGACGGCCGCCACGGCCTGGCTCTCGGGGATCCCGGCGCTGGTCAGCCCGGCGATCAGGCCGATCTCGATCACCCCGGCGCCCCCGGGCACCGGCGCCGCCCCGCCGATGATGGAGGCCAGCGTCAGCACGACGATGAGGGTGGCGAAGTTGGCGTGCTCGCCCACCGAGTGCAGCGACGCGCCGAGGGCCAGCGCGATGGCCACCTGGCTCAGGATCGAGCCCGCCAGCACGTAGAAGATCTTGCGTGGCTCGGTCGCGATCACCTTTATGTCGTGCCATATGTTCACGAGGTGCGGCCGTGCCTTCTCCGTGAGCAGCCGCCGGACGCGCGGCACGAGCGCGACCACCGCGCCCACGATCGCCACCACCAAGACGATCCCGATCAGGATCCACAGCAGCCCCTTCTTGTCACCCCCGCCTCCAGTGGCCGCGTCGTGGAAGTCGCCTACGGCGAAGGGGAGGCACACCAGGAACAGCAGCCCCTTGACCACCCAGCTGGCCGTGCCGGCGATGGCACCCGAGCTGATGGCCGACGTGGTGTCGAGGCCCTGGCACTGGAAGAACCGCACGCGCACGCCGAAGACGGCCGCGTCACCGCCGACGAACGAGGTGAACAGGTTGGACGTCTCGAGCGCCACGCAGCGGCCGTAGGGGAGCGTGCCCACCACCGCCCCGATGAGCGCCCAGGCGTTGGTCAGGACGGGCAGTTGGCCGAGGACGAAGGCGAGGGCCACCCACCCCCAGGCGGCGCCGCGGATGACGCTGAGCGACTGCTGCACGTCGGCCAGCACGGCCAGGATGCACCAGAGGCCGACGAGGCTGCCGATGAGGATGAGCAGGTTGGGCCAGCTCATGCGCTTGGCCTCCACCAGCTTGGGGACCTCTACACCGGCGTCGGCCGCCAGCGCCTCGCGCAGCGTCTTGAGCAGCCCCTTCTGCTTGTGCACCAGTCGGTCCGTGGCCGGGTCGAGGGTGGAGCGCTGCAGCCGGGTCAGCACGGTCTGCACGGTGTCGACGTCGAGCACGCGGTGGCACGCCGCCACCGTCCGCTCGACCCCGACCACCACCGCGATGGCCGCTACGGCGGCCGCCACGTCGCGGTCGGTGCGCGCCTCCGGGGCCGAGGACGAGGCGCGGCGGAAGTCCCGTAGCAAGGGACCGTCGCCGGTCACCAGCACCGTGTCGGGGCTGAGCGCGCCGTGCGCGATGTGGGCATGGCGCAGCGCCAGCACCGAGCGCAGCGTCTCGTCGAGCGTCCCGTCCGCCACCTGGTCCCCGGCCAGCTCGGCCAGTGGGGTGCCGCCGGGGAGGCGGGTCACGAGCGCGGCATCGTGGCTGGGCCCACAGCGCCCGGCCGCCACCACCTCGGGGACGCGCACGCCGGCGTGCTGGGCCAGGAAAGTCAGGTACGCCTCGTGCTCCACCTGCTGAAGCCGGTTGAACAGCAGCGTCGGGCCCGAGTCGCGGTAGACGCAGAAGCGCCACAACTTGGTGATCCACTGGGCGTCGGCCGCGTCGCGGCCGTACACCGCCAGCTCCAACACCCGGCCGTCTTCGTCCGTCCCCCTGAAGGCCTCCACCCCCCACTCCTGGTGCTCCGTGGCGTCGAGCGCCCGCACGTCTACGCCGAGGTCGCGCACCGCCTCGGTCACCTCGGCGGCCGACGGCAACCCGTCGGGCGCGCCCGTGACCAGGTGGCAGGCGGCCGCCGTGCCCCACCCAAGAGCAATGGCGCCCAGCACGCTGAGCGGCAGGCCGTAGCCGGCGACCACGGCGGAGACGGCGGCCAGCGCCACGGCCAGACCCACAATGCGGTGCATGGGCCGGCTCAGGAAGGGCAGCCCGGTCAGCGCTACCGCGACGGCGATCGCCAGCTGAATGATGGGGAACCGCGGGTCGAACCCAGAGATCTGCGGGCTGGGAGGCCGGCCGGCGTTGGGCCCGACCAGCACGTCGAGCAGGAGGCAAAGGCCCAGGGCGACCAGAGCGGCCAGCGCCATCTGGCGCACGGCTTTCAGGCGTGGTTCGAGCAGGCCGATCAGGACGAGCGCGGCCACGAGCCCGAAGGACCCGAGGAACCACAAGGTGGTGACGAGCCACTTCACGCCGGCCGGCGGCGGATGGACCAGCTGGGCCAGGTCCAGTTCGACCGCGGTGTTGTGCCGGACCAGCGGAATGCACAGCACGACGACGAGCAGCGCCAGCGCCACGCGGACCGCGTCGGAGGCACGGCGCCGGGTCCGGCCGCCGCCGCGGGGCCCGAGCACCAGGGCGCGCACGCGCTGCAGCCAGCCGTAGCGCGCGACGACTCCCTCGACGCCCGTCACCCCCAGGTCGACCGGTTCCCGGGGGCCGGACACGGTGGCGACGGCGCTGGCCGGCTCGGGCTGGGTCTGCTCTATGGCCATGACGAGCTGCGGGACGACGACGCCGGCCCGCCTACTCCTTGCCGTCCTGCGCGTCCCGCTCGGCCCGGGTCTGGAGCGTCGGCCGCTGCATGCGCATCATGAACAGGTCGCCGGTCGGCCTGGCCACGGCGATGCCGCATGCCCCTCGCGCTCTCTGACCGCCGAGGCATGCGCCGGTCACGGCCCCGCTCCACATGAGCGCACGGTACTGCCGGTCGACGAGCCCCCGGTGGAACCTCACTGAAGGAGGCGACCCTCCGTTGTTCTTCTATTGACTTTAAAACCGATTGACTTAGTCATATTTATCTTCTAACCTCATCAGATGCGACGCCGTGACCTGCCTCGGGCTTCCGGGGACGGCTCGCCCGAAGCGGCCAACGGGACGGGCGTGCTGCTGCCGATCCGCCCGTCGCTCGAACCCGCCGAGGTGGCGTCCCGGCTGGCACCCGTTCTGACCTGGGAGGGCGCGCGCAACGTGGTGGAGCGCAGCTGGCGGCTGGTGGCCCGCACCGACGAGTTCGACGCATGGCTCATTGCCTGGCCGGCCGGAGGCCGAGTCGAGCTGCACGACCACGGGTGGTCCCGCGGGGCGATCAGCGTCATCAACGGACGCCTGGTCGAGGCCGTGCCGCAGAGGGGGGAGTCGGGCAGACTGTCGCTCGTGACCCGTGGCGTCGCTGCCGGAGAGACGCTCGGTTTCGACGCCGACCACGTCCACGACGTCGTCAACGAAGGCCCCGAGGCCGCCCTCAGCCTGCACGTCTACAGCCCTGGGTTGCGCTCCATGACTTTCTACGCCGTCGAGGAGGAGCGCCTGGTGGCCCGCCGGGTCGAGTGGGCCGTCGATGGTGCCGAGGAGCCGGCCGGGCAAGTGGCCGTCCGCTGAAGGTGCGCTCCGTCGACGAGCTGCTGGCGGAGGCCCGGGCGGCCATCGGGCGTATCGACCCGCCGGATTTGGAGCGGGCGCACGCGGCTGGGGCGCTCGTGGTCGACATCCGCCCCGAGCGCCAGCGGGCCGGGGAGGGCGAGCTCGGGTTCGGCCTGGTGGTCGAGCGCAACGTGCTCGAATGGCGCTTCGACCTCATGGGCCGCCACACCCTTCACGAGGTGACGAGTTACGACCAGGCGGTGGTCGTGGTGTGCTCGGAGGGCTATGCGTCGAGCTTTGCCGCGGCCTCGCTCCGGCAGCTGGGCTTCCGGCGTGCCGGTGACCTGACCGGCGGCTACCGGGCCTGGCGGGCGTGGCGCGACGAGGTGGCCACCGCACCCGTAGGTGCCCGACCGGGCTGAGCGTCGCCGCGCCTGCTAGCCCGCCAGCTGGCCCAGCCGTTCCGTCTCGGCGTCAGCGGCTGAAGCGCCCTGCCGGGTCCCCGTGTAGCCGGGACGCCGGCACCCTCCGCCCGCAGACCACGAGCGCCAGCACCTGTGCCGGACCCGACACCACCTTGCCCGAGCCGTGGGACCAGTCCAGGTCGTCCGCCCGCAGCTCCACGCCGGACAGGTCGGTGCCGAAGACGTTGGGCGCGCCCGGCCCGGTCAAAATCCCGAGCACCCGTGCGACGCGGTCCTCGGGTACCCGGCGCGGCAGCGGCACCGCCTCGACGATGTCGAGCTCGTGGATCACGCAGTGGGTCAGCGCGCCCTCCGGCCCGCCTCCCGGCGGCTCCCAGCCGTGCAGCACCTCGGAGCGCAGGCGGGCCAGCAGCTCGTCGGCGGGCAGCGCGCCATCACGAGCCGCCACGGTGTTCGACAGCCTGGTGAAGTCACCCCCGGCCGCCTCCAGCTCTTTCATGAATTCGGGGCCCGAATAGCGCGCCGGCATGGTGACGTGCGCCACCACCTCGCGGGTGCGCCAGCCGTCGCACAGCGAGCGCGCGTCCCAGACGTCCACGGTCGAGGACTCCAACAGGTCGGCCAGGGCGCGGTACTCGTCGGCCGGGGCGCCGGCATCCGCGCCGTCGAGTGACATGGCTCCTCCCCTCCTTGCTCGGTGGCTAGGCCAGCGTGCCGAGATACGCCGCGAACCTGTCCAGCGAAGACAGGAACCCGGCCTGGGCATCGGACGACGCCAGGGCCTCGGGCACGTTGTACTGGCGGATCCGCACTTCGGTGCGCCCAGGCGCCACCTCCACGAAGTCCGACTCCACCCGCATGCCCGAGCTCGCCTCCGTCCACGACAGCCGTTCGGGCGGCCGTACCTCGTCATAGACGGCATCCGTCGGGTACTCGCCGCCGTCAGCTTCGTTGACCATCACCGTCTTGAACGCGCCACCGGGCCTGGCGTCGACCACGATCCGCTCGCGTGGCGCCCGCACGCCCGTCGGCCCCCAAAAGTGCGTCAGGTGGTCGGGATCGATCATGCACTGGAAGACCAGCTCTCTCGGTGCCTCGAACACGCGCGTGAAGCGCAGCTCCTTCTGAGCCGTGTCGTCGCTCATGTGCCGCTCCCTTTCCCGCTCCGGCCGGCCGGCGTGGTTCGGCCCGGCCTCGGCCTCTTGATCGATGTGCGCTGGAGTGCCCGCAAGTGCGCGTCGAGCTTGTCGAAGCGCTCCTCCCAGACGCGCCGCTGCGCGCCGATCCAGTCGAGCGCGCCCTCGAGGGTGTCGACCTCCAGGTGGCACGGCCGGAACTGCGCGTCACGCCCTCGCGAAATGAGTCCGCTGCGCTCGAGCACCTTCAAGTGCTTGGAGATGCCGGGCAGCGACATGGTGAACGGCGCCGCCAGTTCGTTCACGGTCGCATCCCCCTGCGACAGCCGGCTCAAGATGGCCCGCCGGGTGGGGTCGGCCAGCGCGGCGAACGCCGCATCGAGCCGCTCCTCGGTCATGGTCATGACGTGTAGTTAACTCCTTCGTTAGTTAACTGTCAAGTTAAATATGTGAGGGGCTTGCTACCCTTCGCCCCGGCGGGCGGACCGTCTCCCGCCGCAAGGAGAGGTCGTCCATGCTGCTCCAGGTCGTGGCCAGCACCACCCGCCAGAACCGCTTCAGCGAGCTCGTCGTGGCCTGGGTGATGGCGTGCCTGGAGGGCCACTCGGGCTTCGACCTCGAGGTGGTCGACCTGCGCGACCATCCGCTGCCCTTCTTCGACGCCCCGGCCGCGCCGGCCCGTACGGGGCGCGAGTACGACGACGAGGCCGTGGCGTGCTTCGGCGCTGTCATCGACAAGGCCGACGGCTACCTCATCTGCACCGGCGAGTACAACCACGGGTACCCGGCCGTGCTGAAGAACGCCATGGACTCCACCTTCGTGGAATGGAGACGCAAACCGGTGTCGTTCGTGGCGTGGGGCAACGTGGGCGGGGCGCGGGCCGTGGAGCAGCTGCGACAGGTGGCGGTCGAGTTCGAAATGGCGCCATTGCGCCATGCCGTGCACGTGCTGCCCGACGTGCTGATCGCCATCCGCCAGTCCGAACACCCTGACGACCCGGCCCACTTCGCCGCACTCGAGCCACGTCTCGCTCTGGCCGCCGACGACCTGGCATGGTGGATGGCGGCGCTGGCGGCCGCCCGCGCCGCCGACGACTGACGAAGGAGACGACATGGACCTCCCGCTCCCGCCGTTGCGCGCGTCGGTGGACCGGCTCGAGTCGGCCGTGCGCGGCCTCGACGACGCACAGCTGGGCGGCCCCAGCTACTGCAGCGGGTGGACCGTCGCCCAGGTGCTGTCCCATCTCGGATCGGCCGGGACAATCATGCTGCGCAACGTGGCCGACGCCCTGGCCGGCACCAAGGCACCCGAGGACTTCACCCAGTGGGTCTGGGATGAGTGGAACGCCAAGGCGCCGCGGGCCCAGGCCGAGGACAGCCTGGCGGTGGACGCCTCGCTGCTGGACGCGTTGGCGGCCGTCAGCGAGGAGGACCGGGCCCGCTGCACCATCGCCCTCGGTCCCGTCACCCTCAGCCTCGACGAGGCCACCGGCCTGCGCGTCAACGAGCACACGTTCCACACCTGGGACATCGAGGTAATGTCGTACCCGGCGGCCACCCTTCCGCCGGCCGAGACGGCGTTCGTGATCGACAACCTGGGGATGATTGCGAGCTTCGTGGCCCGGCCGACCGGAGAGGTGCGCGACCTCTCCGTCCACACGACTGCTCCCGAGCGCGATTTCACCGTGCGGTTGTCCGCGGACGCCGCCGACATGGAGGCCGGGGACGCAGGCGACCCTGACGTGATATTGCCGGCCGAGTCGTTCTGCCGCCTGGTCTACGGGCGTCTCGACCCGGCCCACACGCCGGCGGGCCTGGACCAGGCCGCTCTGGCCACGCTGCGGAAGGTGTTCCCCGGTCTGTAGACCGGTGCCATGACACGTCCGGATCGCACCGCCCTCCTGATGGTCGAATGCCAGCGTGGCGTCGTCGGTGACCTGTCGGTGCTGCCCGACCTGGCGGCGCTGGCCCAGCCCGTCCTCGAGCGCATCGGGTACCTGGCCACCGAGGCCAGGCGCGCCGGCGTGACCGTCGTGCACCTCACCTACCGGCCGCTGGCGGGCGGGCGCTCGACCAACCAGCGTTCACCGCTCACGCGGTCCACTTCCACGACGGCCGGCTGGGGCCCCGACAACCCGGGGGCCGACGTCGTGCCCCAGATCGCGGTCGACCCGGGTGACCTCCTCTTCGAGCGGCACCAGGGCATCTCGCCGGTGCACCGGACCGAGGTGCTCGCCGTCCTGCGCAACCTGGGCGTCGAGGAGGTGGTCGTGGCCGGCGTGTCCACCAACCTGGCCGTCCCCTTGGTCGCGGTGGCGGCCTCCGACGAGGACTTCGCAGTCACCGTTGCTCGCGATGCCAGCGTGGGCGTGCCGGCGTCGCACCACGACTCCATGCTCAGCTACAGCCTGGCCTTCGTCGCCCGCCTGGCCACCGTGGACGACATCGTGGCCGGCTGGCGCGGCGACGACGAGCTCGCAGCAGATCAAGGTCGGACGCGACCGGCCTGAGGCGGTCTTTGCCCAGGAGCAGGTCAGGGACGAATTCAGCCTGGCCACAGCAAGAGAATTGCTCCAGAGAGGTTCTCTAGGTGGAAACGGTCGTTCAGCCAGCCCCCCGGGCCCCGGGAGGCTTGCCGGCGTTACGACACCTGTTCGAGGTTGGAGTCGAGCTCATGAGTAAGTCGGACAGGAGTGCAGGAGCCGAGCGCTCTCCTGAGGACCGGGGTCGCGGGCTGGGTCAACCCCTCTCTCGGCGCCAGGCCCTCGGCCGCATGTCCGCCTTCGCCACTGCTGGTGCGGTCGCCTGGGTCGCCCCCGAGATCCTGACCGCCAAGCCCGCGGCGGGGGCACAGTGCTCCTGTCCGCCGGGCTCCGGCCAGCCCCAGCCTGGCTCGAGCCCGCCTGGCTCCGACCCCACGGGCTCCGACCCCACGGGCTCCGACCCCACGGGCACCGGTGCGACCGGCACCGGCACCGGGTCGACCGGCACCGGCACGCCGACGGGCACCGGGTCGACGACAGGCTCCAGCCCCTCGACTGCGGGTTCGACCACCTCCGGCTCGACGCCCTCGCCGGTGACGAGCGCCAGCACGACGACGAACACAAGCGGGAGTGGGAGCGGGTCCGGCGTTTCGACCGAGCCGGACGCCGTGGTCGCGGCGGACCAGGCGGCGAGCCCCCTCGCCTTTACGGGCGACAACCTCGAGCGTGACGCGGCCATTGGCGCGGCGCTGGTCGCCGGCGGCTGGGCGCTGCACCGCTGGGCCAGCCGGTCGCCGCAGGTCGCCGGCGACGCAGTCGAGGCCACCGCCGCGGATCCCCCGCAGACGGCCTGAGCCGCTCCGGGTGGAGGGACCGAGGGGCGGGGGACAGTCGGTGCACCGCACGCAAACCCTGAACGCGCTGTCGTACCGGTTCGCGCTGTGCACCGACGACGCGCGCCTGGGCCGCCACCTCGACGCTCTCTTCGCCGGCCTGCGCGACCACGACGGGGGCGTGGCCGACCACTGGTACTCGCTCGCCACGAAGGCCGATGACACCGTGGACGTGACGCGTGACGGCGCCATGCTGGCGCGCGGGGTCACCGCCGCCGACGCGGTCGGGTGGGTCGTGTGGCACGTGAACCGGTCGGCCGTCGAGGCGGGCGACCACCACCTCTTGCTCCACGCGGGGGCGCTCCAGGCCGACAGCCGGGCCGTCGTGTTGCCCGGGGTCTCGGGGTCCGGGAAGTCGACGCTGTGCGCCGGTCTGGCGCAGGCGGGTCTCGCCTACCTCTCTGACGAGCTGGTCGCGCTCGACCTGTCGACCGACCAGGTGCTGCCCTACCCCAAGCCCGTCACGGTGAAGGCCGGGAGCTTCGAGGCCCTGGCCGACGTGGGGCTCCGACCGCACGGCGACGGCGACCCCGACGCGGGCCGGTGGCTGGGTGAGGAGTGGCAACTCGCGGTGGGCGACGGCACCGGCCTGCGGGTCGGCCGGTCGTGCCCGCCTGGATTCGTGGTCGTCCCGCGCTACGTCGAGGGCGCGGTCACGTCGTTGTCGGGGCTGTCGGACACCGAGGCCTTCTTCGCGCTGGCGGCGAACGCGGTGAACCTGCGCGCCCATGCCGTCCGCAGCACGGATGCGCTCGGGCGAGCGGTGGCGCGCTGCCGCTGCATGGCGCTGACCTTCTCCGACCTCGACGAGGCGTGTCGGCTCGTAGGTGGGCTCGTCGGCCATCTGGCGGTCGGTCGTGCCGGCTGACTGGCCGCAGCGGTCGTCGCGGCCGGTGCGCCGGGCCGGCACCTCGGCGGTCGAGCTCGACGACAACCTCGCCCTCTACGACGACGTGGGACAGCTGCTGATCCTGCTCAACTGGGCGGCGGCCGCCGTCTGGGAGCTTTGCGACGGGTCCACCACGGTGGAGGACATGGCGCGCTCGTTGAGCGAGACCCACGACGCCACGCCGGACGTCGTCGGGGAGGACGTGCGCCAGACGGTGCGCAAGCTGGCCGAACTGGGACTGGTCGAGGACGCCGCCGGGGTCCGCCCCGCCTGAAGCACCACCGGCCGTTCGGGTGAGGTCCCGTTGTTTGCCGCAGCGCGACCGTTTGAGGAGGATGTGGCATGCCGATCGCCCACTTGCCCCGCGACGCCGCCCCCGACGAGGTGGCCGGCGTCATCGGGCGCGACGGGGCGGTGATCGTCGACGGGGTCGCCGAGGGCGCGCTGCTCGACCGGATCGAGTCGGAGCTCCGCCCGTACCTCGAGGCGACGCCGACCGGTCCCGACGACTTCAGCGGCAACCTGACACGGCGCACGGGATCGCTCATCGCCCGCTCGCCGACGTGCCGCGAGCTGGTCATGCACCCGCTGACGCTGGCCGTTGCCCGGACCTTCCTGGGGCACGCCACCAACATCCAGCTGCACCTGACCCAGGCCATCGCCATCGGCCCCGGCGAGACCGCCCAGCCCATCCACCGCGACCAGTGGGCCTTCGACTTCTTCCCGTTCCCGCCCGGCTACGAGGTGCAGTGCAACACCATCTGGGCCATGACGGACTTCACCGCGGAGAACGGCGGCACGCGGATCGTCGTCGGCTCGAATGCCAAGGAGGACAGGCTGTCTTTCGGCCCGGACGACACCGAGCCGGCGGAGATGGCCCGGGGTTCCGTCCTCTGCTACTCGGGTTCGGTGTACCACGGCGGTGGGGCCAACCGCTCGGCGGCCACTCGCCTCGGGCTCAACATCACCTACAACGTCGCCTGGCTGCGCCAGGAGGAGAACCAGTACCTCTCGGTGCCGCGCCAGGTGGCCGAGACGTTGCCGACCGACCTCTTGCGGCTGATGGGCTACGACCGCGGGGCCTACGCGCTCGGCTACATCGACGATCTGCGTGACCCGATCGAGGCGGTACGGCCGGGCCTCGGCACGACCGGGTTCGGGATCTCCTAGCGCGGCGCGGCCCGCCGCTACCGTGGGTGAGATGCCGGTCGAAATAAAGCGGGCGACGGTCGACGACCATGACGACCTGTTCGGGGCCTTCACGCGCATCGTCAGCGCCGGCGACGGGTTCCCCCAGAAGCCGCCTCTCACCCGGGAGCAGTTCGACGACTATTGGATCGACCACTCGTCAGCCGTGTTCGTGGCCAAGTTCGGCGGTTACCTCATCGGCGCCTACTACCTCAAGCCGAACTTCGTGGGCCGGGCCTCCCATATCGCCAACGCCGGCTACTTCGTGCTGGCGCCGTACCGGGGCACCGGGGCGGGACGGACGATGGTCGAGCACTCGCTGCGCCAGGCCCGCCGCCTCGGGTTCGACGCCCTGCAGTTCAACCTCGTCTTCGAGTCCAACCCGGCCCGCGCCATGTACACCCGGCTCGGCTTCGCCGAGATTGGCCGCATTCCCGAGGCCGTCGACGGCGAGGACGCGCTCATCTACTGGCGCAGCCTGCAGGACGTCGAGACAGATGAGTGACGCGGACGTCCGGGTCGAGCAGCACGGCAAGCACGTCGCCGTCGTGTGCCTGCACCGGCCGCCCAACAACTACTTCGACTCGGTGCTCATCGACGCCATCGCCACGGCCTACGAGGAGCTCGACGCGTCAGGCTGGTGCCGAGCCATCGTGCTGGCCGCCGAGGGCAAGCACTTCTGTGCCGGGCTCGACTTCTCCGCCAACCGTGGCCAGGACATCGCCGAGCTCTATCGCCACGCGCTGCGGCTCTTCGCCGCCCCGCTGCCGGTGGTGGCGGCCGTGCAGGGCGCGGCCATCGGCGGTGGCTGCGGGCTGGCGCTCTCGGCGGACTTCCGGGTGGCCACGCCGGCCTCCCGATTCAGCGCCAACTTCGCCCGCCTGGGGTTCCACCACGGCTTCGCGCTCACGGTGACGCTGCCCGCCGCGGTCGGGCAGCAGGCGGCGGCCGACCTGCTCCTCACCGGGCGGCGGGTGACGGGTCAAGAGGCCCTGGCTCTCGGCCTGTGCGATCGCCTGGTGGACGCCGACGACCTCATGACGGGCGCGCTCGGGTACGCCGGGGAGCTGGCCGCCTCGGGCCCCCTGGCCGTCCGCTCCATCCGGGCCACGCTGCGCCGGGGCCTGGTCGACGCGGCGCGCCAAGCCATGGCCGACGAGAGCGCCGAGCAGGAGCGCCTGCGTCGCACGGCCGACTTCGCCGAGGGGCTCAAGGCGGCGGCCGAACGCCGCGAGCCTCGCTTCGAAGGGGCCTGAGCATGGCGGCCGTCACGCCCCGTCCGGTGCTCCACGAGTTGAACCGGGACTTCGTCTGGCAGGACCACACCGGCCCGTTCCGCGCCGTGACGCGCCAGCAAGCCCGGCAGTACGACCAGCACGGCTTCTTCGTGCTGGACGGCGCGCTGCGGCCGCTCGAGGTCGAGGCGCTGACCGAGGCGATCGACCCCTTCGAGTCCCGCGACGAAGAGAAGCTGCGGGCCATGGAGGGGGGCCGTTTCTTCATTGCGCGGGCCGACGAAATCACCTTCACCACCCACTTGGTCGTGCGCTCGGACCGGCTGCGCCGGTTCACCGCGTCGGCGCTCTTCGCCGATGTGTGCGCCGACCTGATCGGGCCCGACGTGCGCCTGTACTGGGACCAGGCCGTCTACAAGAAGCCAGGCACCGAGTCCCCGTTCCCCTGGCACCAGGACAACGGGTACGCGTTCCTCGAGCCCCAGCAGTACCTCACCTGCTGGGTGGCCCTGACCGACGCCACCGAGGAGAACGGCTGCCCCTGGGTCGTGCCCGGGCTCCACCGCCTGGGCACGCTGGCCCACGAGTACTCCGACATCGGCTTCGTCTGCCTGCGCGACCCGGCCGAAGCGGTGGCCGTGCCGGCACCGGCTGGCAGCATCGTGGTGTTCTCGTCGCTCACTCCGCACTCGACCGGGCCCAACCACACGGACGAGGTGCGCAAGGCGTACATCGTGCAGTTCGCGCCGGACGGCGCCGCGGTGATCCGGGCCGAGCCGGGAGGGGCGTCGACGCGGGTCACGGCCGACGAGGAGTCGCGCCAGTACGAAATCCTGCGCCGCGGCGAGCGGGTCACGCACTAGGCCGCGGGCACCCCGTGTGGAGCTGAGCCGGCACGACCGCCTTCGCCCGGCGGCGTGCCCTCGTGGCCGGGCGGTCTATGCCGTCCGTCCGGCGGTATGCGGGTGCCGATGGTGACGGAGGACGCGCTGATGGTGCCGTCGGCGTTCTTCGTGCCGTCGACACCGACGAAGTCGCCGACCTTGAGCGCCGCCGCCGACGAGCTCGAGGTGGTGCCGGAGCCCCGGGTGCCCGCCATGGTCCTGAAGGTCGTGCTCGACGAGTAGACGACGGTCACGCTCTTGTTCCCCCGGGTCTGCAGCATGATGTCGTCGCTGCTGAGGACGGTGACCTTGCCGCCGACGGTGGGCTGGGACCTGGCTGCACCGGTGGATGCGTGCGCGTCCGACGGTGGGTGGCCGGAGCCGGACGTGGATCCCGAGGTGGCCGCGCCCGACCCGCCGGCTCCGAGGCCGAGCACGGCGGCCAGGGTTCCCCCGGCCACCAGGGCCCGGCGTGGGGTGGACCAGCGCCAGCGGGCGTTGCCGCGGGGCTGGGGGAGATGAGTGGCCGTGGGGGCCGGCTCGTTCAGCGCATTGCTCTGCATGGTGCGCGCTCCTATCTCTGTGTGACCGGCG
>DATNLP010000008.1:0-3068 GCA_035602795.1 Acidimicrobiales bacterium
GGCGGCATCGACTGCGTTCTTGGTCTTCTTGGACAGTGACATGCGCCTCCCTTTCAGCCGGAGGTTGTGTGTCATACCCCATGGCGCGGATATCAACCGGAACGCCCGTGCGACGTCAGGGTTCGGTTTCACACGGCATGCTTCGGGTACGGCCAGCGCCGGCGGAATGACTCATGGGGTACGCAGAAGCTGCGCCGCGGTCCTCGATTTCGCCGCGGCCAGGGCCGGACCGGCCGCCAACACGTTCGCCACCACGAGGACCCCCACGCCCAACGCCGCGATCACTCCGATCGGTACGAGGGAGACGGGCACGGCACCCAGGTTGGTGGCAAATGCACGCCACGCGACCTGGCCGACGGCGACACCCAACGGAATGCCGACGATGATCCCCACGATGGCGACTGTCGTCGCCTGCCAGCACACAGCCGCTCCCACTTGAGCCTTCACGAATCCGAGCGCCTTCAGCAGGCCGATCTCGCGACGCCGCCGGGCGACGCTGACCACCAAGAGGTGCATGAGTGTGGCCGCGCCGAACAGCGCCAACATCGATCCCAAGATGAGCGGGAAATTCACCGCCTCTCCAAAGTTGACCAACGAGGTCGGGACGATCGGTCGCTGTCCGCTGCCTTGGGAGGCGTCGACGAGGTGGCTGACGACGTCCTGTTCCTTCGGGCCGGGGGCCACTGTCGCCATAACGGCGAATTCTTGGTTCGCTTGATAGGTGCTCAGGCATGCCTGCTGGGTCGGGCCGGCCGGGCAAGCAGCATTCAAGTAGCCGGCCAGTGTGAACGCCGCCCCGGTGCCGAGACCGCCGAGGCCGAAGTCGCCGGGGAACGAGGTCGTCCCGACGACGCGGAACGGAACAGTGCGCGTGCCGCCAGTAGGCACCTGCGCGGTGATGCGGACGATTGAGCCGATATGCGCGCCGACCTGCCGCAGGGTCGTGGTGCCGAGCGTGACGTCGTGAAGTCCGGCGGGGTACCGCCCGTTCACCATCGACAGGAGCAGCGGCCCACGGACGGCCTTGCCGGCGACGGTGGCGACGGTGACCCCGTTGATGGAAACCTCGTTCCGCGTGCCCAGCATGATGCCGGTGACGGCATGGTCGTGCTCCAGGCTGTCCACCTCCGCGGTAGGACTGCCTGGCCCTCCACCTTGGTTCGAGACGTCACTTGAAAGTCGTCGCCGTACAGAGCGGGTGTGGCCGTAAGGTGCGAGAGGCTGGCACCGAAGACCGCCGTCGCGCACAGAGCCATTACCGCAAAGGCCGTCCCGAAGAGCGCGGTGCCCACCGGTACCGAGGCGGCCCCGCGCCCCCGCTCGAGTGCGTGACGGACGCCGATGACAGCGCTCGGAGGCGCGCCGGCGGCAGCGAGGTGGGCCACGATGGTGGACGGGTGTGCGTCGGCTGCTCGATCGTCGAACATGTGAACCCGCGAGGCACGCAGCGCCGGCCAAACGCCGAGGAGCAGGACCACGATCACCGTGGCCAGGGCCCCGAGCAGGAGGACGAGAGGATCAAAGGACAGTCCATTTGACGGCTCGGCCAGGCGCGCCTCTCCGACCGGGGTCAGCGGAGACAGAACGAAGGCGACGACGACGGCACCGCCAGCGCCGACGAGCGCCAGCACCAGGTTCCGAGCCATGCCGAGGACCACAAGCCGACGTCGAGAGAAACCCAGGGCCCTCAGCGTGGGGTACTCCTCGCTCTCGACCACGCTCTGGCGACCGAGCGCTTGGCCGACGACGACCAACCCGGCCAGCGCAGCCAACGCAGCCAATAGCCACCATCCCACGGCCTGTGGGTGGATTGATCCCGCAATAGCCGTGGCGAGGGCGTCCTGGTTCGAGACGTAGTCGACGTGCAGTTTGCTGACATCGGCGGCGAATCGGGGGAGGTCGGCGGAGCCATGCCGGAGTCGAACGAGGTACACGGATTGGATGAGTGTGTGCCCGTTCACGACGCGTGCAAATGCCGGAGTTGTGAACAGGTCGTATTCCGGTGCCTGCCCGGACGGAAACTCAGTTCGGCTGCTTCGATTCCCACGACATGCAACGCGACGGTCGGCCCTGATGGCGTCACATTGGCGCCACTCGTGAGAGCCTGGCGTTGCGATGCCGCATAGAACGGAGTGCGGATCACCGTCCCGACGTGCACCCCATAGTCCTGTTGGAGGTTGAACGATGCCAGCACCTCGTCGGGAGACGATTGCGAGGGCATGCGACCGGCGACCAACTTCACTACCCGATCCAACGCCGTGGGCCGTAACTCATTGATGTAGAAGTCCGAAAGGGTGATGGTGTGTGTGCAGGCGCACGTCGGTTGCGCGCTGCCGGGCACGCCTATCTCTACGACCGAGGCAACTTCGGGCAGCCGGGCCAGGCTCGGGACGGGGTGGTTGTTGTAGATGTAGACGTCATAGCCATGGGCGGCGACGAAGCGCGGGAAGGCGGTGGCCGTACGGCGTCCAGCGGCTGCGGCGGCCAGAACCAATCCCGCCACGACGGCGATCAAGACGACCAGGATCAACCAGGAGCGCCACCGGCGGCGAACTTCGCTGCCGAACACCAGCCAGACAGCTCCCACGATGACCTCCTGCCCCAAGTGTGATGCACCGAGCCCGACGCGTCCAAGGTGTCCAGCAGCTTTTCAGCCGTCGTGGTGCACCAACACTCCTGCCCGGTGCCATCAGCCGCCGATGGTTTGGCCGGGGCGCAGCTGGAGCTAGTGGGTCGAGGCCGGTCGCCTGGCGCGTCGCACTCCTGCCTGCGCCAGGACCGCGATTGCCAACGCGATCAGAAGCAGGGCGCCGATCAAGAAGAGGGCCCACGTCACATTGGACACGACGAGGCGGAACCCGTGGTCGTTGCCCGGTCCATACGCGATATTGGCGATAAGAAACAGCAACACGTCAGCGACAGCGAGAAAGATCAAGGTCCGGCCCCTGACAACTACTCGCACAAACCGGTTGACTGAGGATTCGACTGGCATCGGCGCCGCCCTTCATTCGTTTCGACATTGACGGTACGACGGACGCCACCTCCCGCCAAGGGTGATGCCTCGCGTC
>DATNLP010000044.1:0-5294 GCA_035602795.1 Acidimicrobiales bacterium
AGCGCCGGGACGACCAGTCCGCCCAGGGCCAGCAGCAGGGCCACGCTCGGGCCGGGCACCCGGTACGAGGTGCTCGAGACCGGGACCGGCGTGGCCGAGCCCAGTTCGACGTCGGCCTCCTGCGCCGTCGGCGCCACGACCTGCCCGCCGGCGGCGGGGGTGAAGCCGGGCTGGGTGGCCGGGCCGACGCCGTTGCCGAAGGTCGTCACGCAGCCGGCGCCCGGGTAGACGTCGGGGATCTGGTTGGCCGAGGCGTAGGACGAGCCGGGCTCGCTGATGATGGGCGGCAGCAGCAGGCGCGTGCGCAGGAAGACCTGGTTCTGCACGCTCTCGTTGCTGACGGTCGGCTTGGCCGGTCCGGCCACGGCGATTTCTTCCACCGCGCCGAAGAAGTACTGGTTGAACGTCAGGCCCTGCGACAGGTTGGTGAGGTTCGTGGGCTCCGCGATGTTGGAGAGGATGCCGGCCGTGTCGTGGAGCAGGCAGCCGAGGTTGGCCGACTGCGACGTGACGAGATCATTGACCTCGCTGAAGGCGGCCGAGCCCTCGGTCAGCACCGTGTGCAGGCCCGTCTTCTGGTCGGCCAGCACCTGCACGAGGGCGGCCGTGTTGGCCAGGTCCTGGCGCAGCTCCGGGGCGACGGCGGTCACGGCGTCGAGGGTCGGGGGCGCGTTAGCCAGCAGCTCGGTGAACTGCTGCTGGTAGGCCACGAACTCCTTGGAGAACGTCGTGCCGGCGTTCACGATGGTGCGCAGGTTGCCCGCGTTGCCCTGCAGGGCTGCGGCCAGCTCGCCGATCAGCTTGTTCAGGTTGCCGGCCGGGATGGCCTGCAGCAGCCGGGTGGCCGAGGCGACGACCTGGCCCACGTCGGCGGGGATCTGGTTCGGCGCGGCCGGCACGTTGGCCCCGCTCTTGAGGTCCGGCGCGTTGCCGCCGCGCGTGGGCACCAGGTTCACCACCTGCTCGCCCAGGTCGTTGGCGATCTGCACGGACGACTGCACGTCGTCGGGCACGGCGGTGCCGGGGTTGATGCGCATGGTGACCTTGGTGCCCGCCTTGGTCAGCCCGGTCGAGCTCACCGTGCCGACCGGCACGCCGTTGAGCTCGACCTCGAAGCCCGAGTACAGGCCCGAGGCGTTGGCGAATTCGGTCGTGAGCGTGGTCGAGCTCTCGAGTGGGTTGCCGAGCAGATTGACCACCCCGTAGCCGACCAGGGCGAAGCTCACGAGGAAGAAGACGATCAAATTGATGATGAGGCGGGGTGTGATCACTTGTCCGCCCCTGCGTTGGCGCCGGCCGAGTTCGGCGCGCAGCTGAACGCCGGCTGGCTGTCTTCCTCCCCGCCGCCGGGCAGGCCGCACACAATGATGTTCTCGTAGAGCTGCACGTAGCCGCTGCGCACCGCCTTGGGCAGCGCGTTGTCGGCGACCGGAATCTCCGCCAGCAGGCCGGCCAGATCGGACTGGTGCTGGGCCAACTGGCTGCTCACCGCCGCCAGCGTCTGCAGCTGGTCGGTGATCTGGGGGTAATACTGCTCGAGCAGGCTGCGGCCCTGCGACGAGAGGTTGTCGAGCGACTGCAGCAGCGTCTCGAATTGCTGGGAGTTCTGGGCCAGGATGGCCACGGTCTGCGACAGGTTGTCGAGCGCCGTCTCACCCTGGCTGGTGCCGGGGGCGAGCTGCGCGCTGAGGCTGTTGAGCCCGTTGACGGCGGCGGTGATGTCGTCGGTGTGCTGGGCATACGCCGTGGCCACCGTGTCGAGGTCGCTCAGGAAAGCCTTGAGCGACGCCGCCTGCCCGGTGAAGCCCTCACCACCGGCCTCGATGATCTGGGCCAGCTCCGTACTCGAGATGGCGCCGAAGACCTCCGAGCCCGCCTCCACGAACTGCTCGACATCCGGGACGATGGAAGTGTGCCGGATGACGGCGCCGTCCGGCAGCTGCGGCGCCGTGGCGGCGGCCCGGCCCGTCTCGTCCTTGGGCACGGTCAGCTCCACGAATTGGTCGCCCAGAATGGTGGTGCGGTCGATGGCGGCGTTGACATTGGCCGGGATCCGCACGCCCTGGTCGAAGGCGAGCACGACCCTGGCCTTGTCGCCGTCGAGCGCAATCGAGCTCACGCTGCCGACGGGGACGTCGGCCAGCTGCACCTGGGCCCCGCCGGAGAGGTCGCCGACGTCACTGAAGACGGCGCTGGCCGTGCGCTGGCCGCTCGACGTGGAGCAGCCGGTGAGCCCGGCGGCCAGCGCGACCAGGGCGGGCACGGTGAGGAGCAACCGGCGGCCGCGCATCACAGCCACCCTGTGAGGTCGTGCCACCACTGGTGGAGGAGGCCGCGGTGGGCGCGCCCGTGCGGGTGCGGGGTCATGGACGCCGGCAGGGGTGGCAGCTCGTTGGCGTCGGGCGCCGTCAGCGTCAGGTCGGCCGTGGATGCCGTGGGCGTGGTGCTCGAGCCTGCGCCGGCGTCGCGCAGCGAGGCCGTCAGGCCGCCGGCCGACACGTCGTCGGAGAGCAGTCCGCCGTTTGACGCCGAGGTGCCGGTGCTGCCGCCGCTCGAGCTGCTGTGGTCCGACGAGCCGGCGGTGCAGCCCAAAACGAGGTTGAGCAGGCCGCAGGGGTTGGTCGTGGTCGTGGTGGAGGGTGGCGCCGTCGTCGTCGTGGTCGTCGTCGGGGCGGCGGCCGGCGCCTTGGACTGGGGTGCCGGCGTCGACGCCGCCGAGCCGCCGCCCTGCGCGGCGTTGGCTATCTGGTCGAGCCCTTGCTGCATGAGCGACGCCGGCGTGGTGGTGCCGCTGCTCTGGCCGGTCAGCGCGTCGAGGATGTTCGGGATGTCGTTGAGCAACGGGTCGAAGAAGCCCGAGTCGGGGTTGCCGCACTCGTTGAGGGCGGCTAGGTCGGCGGCGCTGAGCCCCGTCGAGTGGTTGGCCACGATGCGACGACACACACCGGCCAACCGGTCACGGATGAGGCCGGCCATATAGGCGCCGCTCACGCCGGGCGCCGCCTGGATGTTGAGGTCCAGCCAGTTGTAGGTCGGGTCGTAGGCGCGCTCGGCCCCCTGGAAGAGGTTGTTGCCGTTCTGGAGGACCTCATCGACCGCAGCCAGGTTCCGGTCGAGCGTGCGGCCGGCGGTGGTCACGGTGCCCACGTCGGCCTCGAGCGGTTGCAGGTTGGGCACGAGGAGGTCGACCAGGCCGGTGCTGGCGCCGGCCAACTGGGTAATGGCGTCGTTGAGCTGCCCGGAGTGCTGCGCGATGGTCGTCGACACGGTGTCGTACTGCTCGACCAGTTGCTCGATGTTGGACGTGTCGGTGTCGAGGGTGCCGGTCAGCTGGCCCAGGGTGCCGTTGAGCTGGCCCAGGTCGTCGCCCTTCTCGGCCAGTAGCTGGACCGTGCCGGCCGCCGACGCGATCAGCTTGTTCAGGTTGCCCCCCTGGCCGTCGAGGTCGGTGGCCAGGTTGGTCACGAGGTCGCCGACCGCGTTCGGGTTCAGCGCGTTGAGGGTGTGCTGCAACTCCTTCAACACCTCGTCGGTGGACACGGGGACAGCCGTGCGCTGCTCGGGGATGGTGGCGCCCGGGGCTAGGTAGGCCCCGCCGGTGTAGCCCGGGTTGAGGTCGACGTCGGGCGAGCCCAACAGCTGGGCGGCCACCAGCGAGGCGAAAGCGGTACGGGGGATGTGGGTGCCTTGGTTCACCGCCAGCGTGACGTGCACCGTGTCGCCGACGTTCTGCACGTCAGTGACGGTGCCGACCTTCACCCCGAGCACGTCGACCGCAGCGCCCGTGAACAGCCCGGGCGCGCTCGAGTAGACGACGTTGATCGGGTACGTCGGCGTGGACTTGGTCACGTCGACGGCGACCAGGATGCCGGCGACGAGCACGACCGCCACCGTGACGGTACGGGCGGCCTTGGAGGCGAAGAGCTTGCGCAGCAGTTGCATCACTTGATCCCCTGCAGCAGCGGGCTGATCAGCTGGGACAGGCCGCCGAGGCCCGAATTGGGCCCTGCCGGCTCGGTGGACGGCTGGGACCCGGAGCTCTTGGCCGCACCGCTGGAGGCCGAGCCGGTGGAGTCCGACCCAGAGGCCTGCGAAGGGCCACCCCCGGGCTCGGAGTCGGAGCCCGCCCCGGGCAACGGTCCGGTCTGGTCGTCACAAGCCAGAGGGTCGGGGCCGAGCGCTTCGTTCAGCGCCTGGTCGAGTGCGCCGCACGGACCTATGACGCCGAAGGTGTTGGTGAGTGAGGCGGGGTCGGTGTAGATGTTGCCCCAGGGCACGGGGGTCGACCCGCTGTAGGCGATGGACTGGAAGCCCTTGAGCGCGCCACCGAGGTAGCTGACGCCCTCGGCCAGGTCCTCCTGGTGCTGGCCCACCACGGTCAGGTCGGCGTGGAGGCTGGAGAGCAGCGAGTTGAGCGCGGGCGAGTCCTGGCTGACCAGGCTGTTGGTCTGGCTGGCCATGGCGTCGACATTCGTGATCAGGTCGCCCAGGTCCTGGTCGTTGGCGGCCAGGCCGGTCGAGACCGTGTCGAGGTTGTTGACCACCGACAGCAGCTGCTGATCGCGGCTGGCCAGGGTGGACGACAGCGTGTTGGCCGAGTCGATGAGCTGGGACACCTGCGTGCTGCGCTGGTCCACCGTGGTGGTGAGCGCGCCGAGCCCGGAGATGATCTGCGCCACCTGGGTCTGCTTGTCCTTGGTGATGGCGGCCAGCGAGGTCACCAGGCTGTTGAGCGCTTGCGCGTTGGACTTGGCCAGTAGGGTGTGCGCCGTGTTCTGCAGTTGGTAGAACTCGGTCGGCACCGACGTGTTGGTGATCAGCGCGCCCGGCTTGAGCGGCTCGTCCCACCCGCTCACCGGCGTCAGCGTGACGTCGACCACACCGAGCAGTGTCTCCACCTCAATGGCGGCCGTCGTCACGTGGGGCAGCTGGACCGACTTGCTCACCGACAGCTGGGCGTCGACCGCGTTGCCGTGGACGTCGACCGAGGTGACCGAGCCGACGTTCACGCCCGCGACCATGACCTGGGTGCCCTTCGAGATTCCGGCGGCGTTGGCGAACCGGGCGTTGACGGTGTAGCCGGAGCTGAACAGGCTGCGATTGAGGAGGAGGATGCCGAGGATGCAGACGCTCATCACCACGATGGCGATGAGGCCGACCACCTTGGGGTTGCGCTCGGTGACGGCCTTCACTTGGAGCCTCCCGTCGCCGACGCGGCGGCCCCGCTGACCGCCTGTAGGTCGAGGCCGAGGCTCGAGGCGGCGAGGCCGCCCGGGCTCGCGGGGGCTGTGCTC
>DATNLP010000055.1:0-13568 GCA_035602795.1 Acidimicrobiales bacterium
CAGGTGGCCCGGCGAGTGTCCCGGTGTCCAAATGGCCTGCAGGTCCCACCCCGGTACCTCCGGGCGCGCTCCGTCTTCGAGCAACAGGTCCGGTACGACGGCGTCGACCAGAGGGCGGACCGGCATGGCGGCGTTCTGCAGCGACTCCAGCTCCTCCGCGGGAGCGCCCATTCGGCGCAACGCGGCCGCCACGCGGTCGAGCAGGTCGTCCGGCTCGTCGTAGCGGTCGTGGATGAGCTCGGCGTCGGCGGGGTGGAGCGAGATCCACGCTCCCGAAGCCTCGCGGATGCGGCCGGCCAGCCCGTAGTGGTCCGGGTGGATGTGAGTGACCATGACGCCTTGCACGTCACCGATGTCGCAACCGGCCTCTGCCATGCCACTACTCAGCGCGCCGAAAGCATCGTCGGTGTTCCAGCCGGCGTCAATGAGGTAGGGGCCCCTGTCGGTCTCGAAGAGGTAGACCAGCACGTAGCGCAACGAGTTGTTCGGAAGGGGCACCGGAACGCTCCACAAACCGGGCCGGACCTTCTCGACACCTGGGAACGGGTCGTTGGCCGCCGCTGCGCCGCGGGCACGCTGCGCGTGGGGCGGGTGCGCGTGGGTATGGCGGGACGTTGACGTCACGACTGTCCTCTCGGCTCTCGGGGAAGCCCCAGGCCGCGCTCGGCGATGAGGTTACGCATGATCTCGTTCGATCCTCCTGCGATGGTCCACGCACGAGCGTAAAGGAAAGCGTCCTGCCAGCGCCCATCTTCGAACGACAATTCGTCGCCCTCGCTCGCCATTGAGCGGGCACCCTGGAGTGCCAGCGCCGCCTCGGTCATCTCCAGGTTCAATTCGCTGAACCAAATCTTCGACAACGGGGCGTCGGCCGGGGTGATCTCGCCTCTGGCCGCCTTGGTGGCCACGCGTTGGCCCAGGTGGCGCTGGATACGCGCCCGGGCCGCGAACGCGCCGATCTGCTGCCGGACGGCTCCGTCGTCTATCGCAGGCCGGCCACCCCGGCTGTGCCGGCGCGCCACGTCGACGAGCCGGAGGACCGGATCGGTGCCACCGCCACCGCCACCGACACTGGAGCGCTCCTCGGCGAGACTGGCGCCGGCGACGCGCCAGCCCTCGCCGGGCCCACCGATCATGTTGGCCGCGGGGATCCGCACTTCGTCGAAGAAGACCTCGTTGAAGTCCGTCGTGCCCGTCATCTCGCGCAGTGGTCGCACCTCTACGCCAGGACTCCGCATGTCCAGTATGAAAACCGAGATGCCGGCCGGGCCGTCGACGGGCTCGGTGCGAGCCAGCAGGTAGCCGTAGTCGGACCATTGGGCCCATGTGCTCCAGACCTTCTGACCCACCACCACGTAGGCGTCGCCGTCCCGCTGGGCTCTTGTCTGAAGGGAGGTCAGATCGCTGCCAGCGTCCGGCTCACTGAAGAGCTGGGTCCAGATGTGGTCACCGCGTGCCATCGGCGGCAGGTGTGCTGCACGTTGATCGTCGGTGCCGAAGTGCTTGAGTGCGCCGGCAACGAGTGGGTTGCCGAGCACATGCGGGACTCCGGCCGAGCCCAGCTCCTGCTCGAGGACGCGCTGTTCGTGGGGGTCACTTGGCTCGGTTGAGAAGCGGGCGACGACGTAGCCGGCGTCGTAGATCGCCCGGACGTAGGCACGCAAGAGCTCGACGTCGCCGGCGCTGTCGGGCACCCGCAGGCCCGTGCGTTGCTTCCACGACAGGGTCGGCTTGTGGTCGGCGAGGAAGGAGCGCAGTGTTGCCCGGTACTCGTCGTAGGTGTCCGGAATGGGCGGGACGGTCACATCCACGGGCTCACGCCTCCCCGACCTGCTTCAGATCCGCCTCGACCAGGCGCACGAGCCGCTCGCGGTGCCATGCTCCGTCGCCATAGAGCACCTGGTTGACCTTCGCTCGGCGCACGAACAGGTGGACGTCGTGTTCCCAGGTGAAGCCGATGCCACCGTGGAGCTGGAGCGCCTCGCCACAGAGATGGGCAAAGGTGTCGTCGACGTAGGCGCCCGCCGTTGCCACTGCCTCGGCGGCGTCCGGAAGGCCGTCGCCGAGCGCCAGGGCGGCATAGTGGGCGGCCGCCCGCATGCCCTCCAACTCAATCAGCAGGTTGGCCAGGCGGTGCTTGATGGCCTGGAAACTTCCGATCGTCCGGCCGAATTGCACCCGCTTCTTGGCGTAGTCCACGGTCGACGCGAACACGCGATCTGCTGCACCGACGGACTCCGCGGACTGCAGGACCGTGGCCACCGAGAGACAGCGATCCACGACCGACCACCCGCCCGCCAGTTCCGCCGTGCCGGGGACCGAGACGGCGTCGAAGTGGACTTCGGCAAACCGGCGGGTGAGGTCCAGGCCGGAGAGGACACGCTCGGAGAGGCCCGACGTCGGTCGGGGCACGAGGAGGTTCACGAAGCCGTCGCCTTGCGTGTCGTTCGCCGTCACGAGGAGCAACGCGGCGTCGCCCGCGGCGTGCACGTAGCGAGCCACGCCGCTGAGGATCCAGCCCTCGCCGACGCGGGTGGCTCGGACGTCGACGGCCGTAGGTTCGGGGGACCCGTCCCCGCTCAGGCACCAGGCGCACGGCAATTCGCCGAGTGCGATGCGAGGCAGGTGTTCCTTGCCCTGGACCTCGGTCCCGAACCGCGCGATGGCATCCGCCACCACGTTGCAGGGCACGAACGGCCCGGGATTCAGCTCGCGCCCAAGCTCCTCGGCCAAGACGACGAGGTCGACCAGGGGCTGCTCAGTGACGCTGCCGCCTTCGTACTCGCCCGGGATGAGCATCGCCGTCCAACCGAGCTCGGCTCCCTGGCGCCAGATCCCCGCATCGAAGAGCTCTGGCTCCTCCATGCGGCGCCGGACCTCGGCCAGTGACTGGTGCTCAGTGAGGAAGCGGCGCGTCGTCGAGCGCAGAAGCTCCTGGTCTTCGCCGAACCCGAAATCCATGGCCTAGCGCGTGCCTCCTTGAGCCACCTTGGGCCCCATCACACGTTGCGCTCGGCGGCGGCCCAGTACTCCTCGCGCAGAATGCGCTTGTAGAGCTTGCCCCCGTCGGTGCGTGGGAGCTCGTCCCGGAAGTCAACGCTCCGCGGGCATTTGTAGCGGGCGAGCCGTTCCTGGCAATAGACGATGAGCTCCTCGGCAAGGTTGTCGCTCGGCGCCACTCCGCCCACGAGCTCGACGATGGCCTTGACCTGCTCACCCCACTCCGGGTCGGGGATACCGATGACGGCGACGTCGCCTACCGACGGATGCGCCGAGAGCACCCCTTCGATTTCCGCCGGGAAGATATTGACCCCGCCGCTGATGATCATGTCCTTGGCTCGGTCACGGATGAAGAGGTAGCCGTCCTCGTCCATGACGCCGACGTCCCCCAGGGTGAAGGCCTTCCCCTTGCTGACCGACGCCGTGAGCTCTGGGTCGTCCTTGTAGGCAAAGGACGTGCCCCGCTCTGGTTCGAGGTACACGTCGCCCACCTCGCCGCGAGGGAGCTCGTTCCCGTCCTGGTCCAGGATCTTGACTTTCATGCCGGCCACGGAACGGCCCACCGTTCCCGGTTTCTCGATCCAGCGGTACGGCTTGGCGATGGTGGCCGCCCCCTCCATGCCACCGTAGGTCTCCCAGATGACCGGGCCCCACCATTCCATCATCTGCTTCTTCACTTCGAGCGGGCACGGAGCGGCGGAGTGGACGACGACCTCGAGGCTCGAGACGTCGTATTTGTCCTTGATGTCTTGAGGCAGCCGGAGTAATCGGACGAACTGGGTCGGCACCATGTAGGCCGTCGTCACACGGTGACGCTCAATGGCGGACAACGTCCTCTCGGGGTCGAACTTGCCGAGGATCACCAGGGCCTGGCCGACGTTCAACGCACCCAGGTAGAAGCCCTGGCAGCCGCCGTGGTGCATCCCGGCCGATACGAGATGTGCGCCCGTCAGCGGCTGGAACTGGAAGGCACGACCGAAACTCTTGGAGGCATCGGCGGCGACCGACGGGTCGATCCCGCTCATGCGTGGCCGGACGACGGCTTTCGGCTGGCCGGTGGTGCCGGAGGAGTAGGCGATGGGCAGGCCCAGCTGGCGGTCATGTGGCGCCGTAGTGGGCTGACCCTCGACGAGTCGCTCCTCAGCGAGGAAGCCCTCGATGTCCCCACCGACCGAGATCCGAAGCCCGATCGAACCCGTCCCTGACATCTGGTCCACCCGGTCGGCGAATTCGCTGTGCAGGATCAGGGCCGCGGCTTCCGAGTGATCGACGATGCGCTGGATCTCGGCTCCCGAGAGGGCCGGATTCAAGGCGATGGACTGGAACCCACCTTCATTCGCGGCCAACTGCCAGCAGAGCATGTCCACGTCGTTGGGGAGGGCATAGGCGAAGATGTCGCCGGCACCGAGGCCTTGCGCGCGCAGTCCGTGCACCAGGCGGTGGGCGCGGGCGGCGAGCTCCGAAAAGGAGAGTGTGACCCCTGAGGGGCAGGCGAGCACGGCCGGCTGGTCCGGATATTCATCGGCCAGGAACCAGAATCCGAGCCGCCGATCCCAAGGGTGCTCCATCGGGAATAGAGTATACCAATAATGCCTGCCACCTCCCCCAGCCTGGGCCGATCCACCGGAAGCGTGACGCTGCCCGACACTCGCTCCTGGGTGTTCGACGTCGACGGCTGTCTGGTCGACTCGCTCAGCGGGACGTCGCTCCGGCCCGGGGCGCGAGAGATCCTGGAGCACCTCGCCAAACGCACGCGGGTTTTCCTGTGGAGCGCCGGCGGAGCGGGGTACGCCCGGGCCCGGGCCGAGCAGTTCCGCGTGGACCACCTTCTCAGCGGCTACTTCTCGAAGGAGGGTCGTGACGCCGACGGCTGCTACCTGACGACCCACCTTCCCGTGTGGCGCGGCTCTGCAGTCTTCGTCGACGACCGGCCCGAAGACCTGGCCGGAGACGTCGACCTACTCACTGTCTCGCCGTACTTAACCGAGGATCCGCACGACCGGGGTCTCGATCTCGTGGCCCAACGGGCGGGACTGACCGGATTGTCGCGGCGATAGAGGGCACTGTTCTGCCATCCACCGCGTTTCCACGCGTGTCCCTGGAGGGCTGAGCGACCGTCGTCGGCGGGCCTCGACTCTCCTCAGGGCGAGACGGAATCGACCAGGCCCCACTCCAGCGCAGTGGCCGCGTCAATGGCGCAACCGGAAAAGGCGAGCCATGCCGTGCGCCTCCGGCCGATGCGCTGGGGGAGACTGACCGTGCCGCCTGCGCCGGGAATGAGGCCCAAACCAAGTTCGGGCAGGGCGATCCGGGTGTCCGCCGCCGCCGCCACCGTGGCCGTGAAGGCGGCCAGCTCGATACCCGAACCCACCGTGGCGCCGTGGACGTAGGTCGTGGTCGGCTTGCCGAGGCGGGCGAGGGTGCGCCCGACGCTGCGCTGGAGCCGGATGAGGTGAGCCGAGGCCGGATCGGGTCTGGTGCCGAATTCGTTGAGGTCCCCGCCGGCACAGAAGGCCCGGCCCTCCCCTCGGAGTTCGACCCGCTTGATGCCGGTGTCGGCCCGCGCCACGGCGAGTGCTTCGACCAATTCGTCGCGCATGCGCGCATCGAGCGCGTTCAGGCGATCGGCGCGCGTGAGGGTGATCAGCAGCGTGCGCCCGTCGCGCTCGATCCGGAGGCGTGGTGCGTCATCGGTGTCGGCACGCGTCGGTCCGCGTGAGGCGCGCCAGGCGTCGAACTCGGGGCCAGACTGCAGAACCGAGTAAGCGGCCGACTCGGCCACCAGGCCGTCGTCCAGGGTACGGCGGCCTTGGCCGCGAAGCAGGAGGGCGAGCGTGGTGGCTGCGATCGGATGCTTCTCGAGGCTGACCACGATGGCGTCGAGCGAGGGGTCGCCTTCCGGCGCCGTCACGTCGCAGAGTTGCAGCCAACCCTCGTCCACCTCGCCTCGGGTAATGCCCACGACCACGAAGGGCAAGCTGCCCAGCCGGTCGACCGGCACCTCATCGGGTGGCGGTTCCGTGCCGTGCAGCCCGACCAGCACGGCTCCACTGCGCTCGGGTGCAATCGAACTGTGCAGCTCGTCTAGGAGCGCGCGGGCACTGAGAATGTCGATGATGGCGAGACGATACCCTGCGCTGAATGGAGGACCCCGGGGTAGCGCGCTGGGCGGCCAGTGGTGCCATGGCACTGACCGGGCTCCCTGACGAACCGCTCGGGCCGCCCTACGGCCTCGTGGAGGAGATCGATCAGCTCGCCCGTTCGTTCCCGGGATTGGATGCGCTCGCGCTGTTGGGCGAGCGCGCGGCCCTGATGGGGCTGTGGCGCCGCGGCACGACGAGCTGCGGGGGGAGCTGCCGGCTATTTCCGTGCGCCGGCGGCTTCATGGGCGTGTCGCTGCCGCGGGCCGAGGACATGGAGTCGGTTCCGGCGTGGCTGGAGCTCGACAGCGTTCCAAGCTCGGGCCCTGCCATGTGGTCCTCGGTGGCCTCGAGCCTGCGCGTCGGTGACCCCGCGCACCTCCTGCGGCGCGCCCAGCTGCTCGGGCTGCCGGTCGCTCAGGTCGGCGAACTTGCTGGTGGTCGGGCCGGCGTGGTGCGATCGCTCCTGGGCGAGGCGCCCCCCCGGTCCGACGTTGCCGGCCTCGTCGTCGTCGACCTGTCTGCACTCTGGGCTGGCCCGCTCTGTGGCGATCTCCTGGCCCAGGCCGGCGCGACGGTGGTGAAGGTCGAGTCGACACAGCGACCGGACGGCGCCCGCCGTGGGTCGCCCGAGTTCTTTGATCTGCTGAATGGCCGCAAACTCTCCGTTGCGCTCGACTGGCAGGGGCAATCCGGCATCCGGATCCTGCACGCCCTGGTGCGGCGGGCCGACGTCGTGATCGAAGCAAGCCGGCCTCGCGCGCTGGCGCAGCTGGGGCTCGATGGTCCCGACCTGGTGCGCGCCGGCGGTCCCCGACTTTGGGTCTCCATCACGGGCTACGGCCGCTCGGGCAGCTCGGCGGATCGGGTCGGATTCGGGGACGATGCCGCGGCCGCAGGCGGCTTGGTGGTCTGGAGGGACAAGGTCCCGCTGTTCTGCGCCGATGCCGTGGCTGACCCGCTGACCGGCCTCACGGCGGCGGAAGCCAGTCTGCGGGCGCTGGCATCGGGCGGTCGTTGGCTTCTCGACGTGTCCATGTCGGCAGTGAGCGCAGGGCTCAGCGGGCCAACCCTTGCCGCTTCTCGCGGTCTACCCGTGGCTCATCCGCACGCGCGCCCGGTTGTGGCCGGCGCGCCGGCTCTTGGGGCAGATACCGCGCGTGTGCTGTCCGAACTCGGGATCGATCCGTGATCAGCGTTGGAGGCGCGCCAATGGCGAGGACGTCTATTCCACGACGACGGGTAGCGACTCCCAACCACGCACCGTCGAGGTGCGGGCCCGCACAGCGTTATCCCAGTCGACCTCCCAGGTCGGGAACCTCGCCAGAACCTCTTCCAGGGCGACGCGGCCCTCGAGCCGGGCGAGGTGGCTTCCCAGGCAGAAGTGGATCCCGTACCCAAAGGCCAGGTGCTGCTGCACCGTCCGGTGGATGTCGAAGCGGTCCGGGTCGGCGAACTTCCGTTCGTCGCGGTTTGCCGCGGCGCTCATCAACAAAACCACGCTGCCTTCGGACACCTTCTGGGAGTGGTGCTCGACGTCTCTCGTGACGTACCGAGCCTGGACCGGTGAGGGTGATTCGTAGCGCAACAACTCTTCGATAGCTCCAGGAATCAACGCTGGATCACCCGCAAGCTCAGTGCGCTGATCGGGATGCTCGGCCAAAACCTTTCCTGCCCACCCGATGAGCCGGGTCGTGGTCTCGTTGCCCGCCGCTGCGAGCAGCCCTATGTAATTGCGTATCTCCTCTCGAGTCAGCTTTCTTAGGCCCTCTGAGTCGTCTTCGACTTCTGCATTGAGCAGATCGGTCATGAGATCGTCAGACGGATGTTCCGCCCGCCAGTCGATGTACGCGTCGAACCCACTGCCATCGAGTGCATTGAGACCTGCACCCGCTGTGTCGGGCGCCTTTCCCTCGTCAAGCCTCATCCCCTCGTCCATCCGATCACGTATGGCGACCTGGTCTTCCTCTGGGATGCCGAGGAGCATGCCGATGACCCGCATTGGGAACTCGGCGGCCAGGTCGTGGATGAAGTCGAACTTGCCGCCTTCCACCAACGGGTCGAGCGTTCGGGCGCAGTAGTTCCGAGCTTGTGGCTCGATCTCGGCCATCCGCCTCGGGGTGAACACGCGGCTCAGGAGGCCCCGATGCAGATCGTGCGCGGGGGGATCCTCGAACAGGATGATGCCGGGCGGCATCTCCATCCCGCTCTTGATGAGCTCCAGCACCGAGCCCTTACCCGAGATGTACGTCTTCCAGTCGGCACTGCAGTCCTTGACGTCCTCGAACCGGCTGAGCGCGTAGAAGTCGTGCTCTTCGTTGTAGTAGAGCGGCGCCTCGTCACGCATGCGCTTCCAGACCGGGTAAGGGTCGTCATCAATGGTGAAGTCATAGGGGTCGTAATACAGCTCGCCCTCCTGCGCTTCGTTGATACCGGCTCCTTTCACTGGCACGTTTATCCGACCGGGCCGTTCGGGAACTTGAGCAGCGATCCGGCATCTACCCGGATCTGCTGGCCCGTGATGTACCGGGATTCGTCGCTGGCGAGGAAGAGCGCCAGATTGGCGATGTCTTCAGGCTCCACGTAAGGGATGGGCATGGCCTGGAAGAAGTTGAAGGCGGGCTCGGCGTCTTCCCTGGTCGGGTTCTCCAGGTCGGGACGGAAAATCTTGTACAGGCCCTCGTTTTGCAGCAGATGGGTGTTGCAGTTAGTGGGGTGGATGGTGTTCACCCTGATGAACCGGGACGCCAGGTGGAGGGCCATCTGCTCGCTGTATCCGACCAGGGTCTTCTTGGACCACCCGTACCCGTCGCCACCGGGGCCCATGACCGGGTTGTCGGTGGTGCCGGACATGAGCCCCGCAGTTGATCCGGTGATGATGACGGAGGCCCCGTCCCCTAGGTGCGGAAGGGCAACGGCGACGGTGTTCATCACACCGAGAAGATCGACGTCGGTGGCGTCGACGAAGTCGGAAGCATGAGGATCCCCTAGCGCCATTGGCAAAATCCCGGCGTTGGCCACGACGATGTCCAGGTGCCCAAGGTCCGTGACTCCGGCCTCGAGCGCGTCGCGCAGCTCCGACCGCTCCCGCACGTCGGCCTGGCGGGCGACGATCCGCCGATCCAATTCCTTCACCGCTCGCTCAGTCTCCTGCAGGTCCTCGGGCGTAGCCAGGGGATAGTTGTTCGAGTCGATCTGGCGGCAGATATCGACAGCGATGATGTCCGCCCCCTCTGCCGCCATCCGGACAGCATGGGCCCGGCCCTGTCCCCGTGCCGCCCCCGTGATGAAGGCAACCTTTCCTTCTAACCGTCCAGCCATGTGTCCTCCTTGTGGATCCAGTGTCCAATCTGTCGGTGCTTCAAAAGCTGCGGCAGTAGACCGTGTCCATCTTCTGGCTTCGCGGGCGCGTGACGATGAAGACGTGCACGTCACCGACCGCCGTGACCTCCTGCCCACCGTGACGGCCAAACGCCTGGGACATGAGGCCGGACTTCGTCCACAGGTCGATCGCCGCCGCGCCGTGCTCGGGATCCCACTCCCAGTCCGTTGATCCGTTACCCGCTGCGTTGGTTCCACCCTGGATGACCGTCGTGACCCGGATGTCGTCATCGCGAACCTCCTGCGCCAGGACGACAGCAAACGCCTCGAGGGCTGCCTTGGTTGCGACATACATCGACAACATGGGAAAAGGGTGCAGTGTTGACTCGCTCGAAGTGTTGACGATGTCGCCTCCGCCAGCGGCGCGCAACAGCGGGATGGCGGCTCGGCAGGTGTAGACGGGGCCCGCAAAGTTCGTGCGCATCTGCTGCTCGATATCAAGGTCGCTGAGCAGTTCGACTCGGCAGGGACGGTAGACGGCGGCATTGTTGACGAGGACGTCGATCCGGCCGAAGCGCTCGCCCACCTCGGCGAAGGTCCGGCCGACGCTGTCCGGGTCACCGACGTCGGTGACGAAGGGTAATGCCCGCGGGCCCAGGTCCTTCGCCGTCTGCTCGAGTCGCTCCCCGCCCCGGGCCAACAGCAGCACGGTGGCACCCTCCTCCACGAATCGACTGGCGATACCCAGGCCCGAGCCGCTCGAAGCGCCGGTGACGACCGCGACCTTCCCCTCGAGCGCCCTCACGTCGCCGCGTCAGCTCCAGGCCAGGTTCTTGATCTCGGTGAAGTCCTCGAGCCCGTGACGGCCCCACTCGCGGCCGAGTCCCGACTGCTTGTAGCCGCCGAACGCGCCGCTCTGACCGATGCCCTTGAAGTCGGATCCCCACCCGGGGCCCTGACCGCCGCCCGGGCCGAGGGCGGCTAGCGGTTCGGACCCGACCGTTTGCACGGTCACCAGGCCGGCCCGGATCCGGCGGGCCACGTTGAAGCCACGGGAGTCCGACGTCGACACCACGCCGCCTCCCAGGCCGTAGATGGAGTCGTTGGCCAGCCGCACCGCGTCCTCGTCCTCGCCCGAATACGGCACCACCGTGAGGACCGGTCCGAAGATCTCCTCCTGGGCGATGCGCAGGTCGTTCGTGCTCACGAAGACGGTTGGCTCGTAGTAGTAGCCCTTCTCCATGCCAGCGGGACGCTGGCCGCCGCAGAGCAACTCGGCGCCCTGCTCGAGCCCCGACGCCACGTAGCCCTCCACGCGCTGGCGCTGCTGCTCACGGATCAGGGGTCCCAAGACGGTGCTCTCGTTCCGGGGATCGCCGATCGTGATGAGCGGGCGCATCGCGTCCAGACCTTCCTTGTACGCGTCGAGCAGCTGCTCGGGGAGCAGGAGCCGGGTGTGCAACACGCAGCCCTGGCCGCAGTGCATGAGCACCTGCCCGAAGCCGACCGAGCGGGCATAGTCCTCACCGACGTCGCCCAGCACCACGGTCGCGCTCTTGCCACCGAGCTCGAGCTGCACCTTCTTCACGGTCCCCGCCGCCGACGCCATGATCCGGCGTCCGGTTGCCGTCGACCCCGTGAAGGTGACCATGTCGACCATGGGGTTGGAGGTCAGCTCGTCACCTACCTCGGCGTGCCCGGTGATGACGTTGAGCACGCCCGGCGGGATCCCTGCTGCGGCGGCGACCTCGGCGATCAGCATGGCGTCGAGCGGTGTCCAGGGGTGCGGCTTGAGGACCACCGTGCAGCCGACGGCGAGGGCGGGGGCCACCTTGACCACGTTGAGCATGAACGGGAAGTTGAAGGGGGTGATGGCGGCCACCACGCCGATGGGCTCGCGCACGATGGCGCTCCCGCTCAGGCCGGTGGGCCCGCCCGTCGGAGCGCCGTTCTCGACCCATGGGAACGCGTGCTCGACGAGAGAGGCGTTCGAACGGAGCATCCCGATGGACCCGGCTCCCTGGACGGCGTCCGTCAGGAAGCCGGTGGATCCGGTTTCCGCGATAATCAGCTCCCGCAGGTCGCCAGCCCGGGACTCGAGGATCTCGGCCATCGCCGTCAACCGGGCGGCTCGCTCCGACGGCTTCATGTAGGGCCACGGGCCTTCGTCGAAGGCGCGTCGGGCCGCCTCTATGGCGCGCACGGCGGTCTTGGTGCTGGCCTCGGGAACGGATCCGATCACACCCTCGGTGGCGGGATCCACGACGTCGATCGAACCGTCTGCCCCCTCAGAGGTCCACTTGCCATCAATGAAAAGCTCGTAATCCCAGGTCATCTTGTCATCTCCGTCCTTTGCTCCATGGTCGTAAGAGCGCCCTCAACCGAGCGCGCCGGACTGGCGAAGCTCGGTGATGGCCTCCCAATCGTGCCCCAGTTCCTGCAGAATTTCCTCCGTGTGTTGCCCCAACTCGGGAGCCGGTCCAGCCGGCACCGGTGGCACGCCGCCGAACTGCATCGGGGGCGCGGGAAGCCGGAAGGTGGAGCCGTCGTGTGCCACCACCTCGGGCAGGTACCCATTGGCCTCCACCTGCACATGCCCGTGCACCTCGGCTGGCGTGAGGGCAGGTGCCCAGACGCCGGTGAAATCAGCCAGCCGGTCGCGCCAGTACTCCAGGGATTCCGAGACGAAGGTGGACTCGAGCTCGGCCACGCACGCCTTGGCGTTCTGGGCCCGGACGACCATGTCGGAAAAGCGCTCGTCGGCGGTCAGCTCGGGCCGGCCGATGACCTCGCACAGTTCGGCCCAGAATCGGTCGGACTGCAGGCAGACCAGGTACAGCCAACGGCCGTCCGATGTCGGATAGCTGTTCGTCAGCGGGTTCGGGGCACTGGTCCGGTCGGGACTCGGCATCGTCCCCACAAAGGGGCCGGCCATGATGTCGGGACTCAGTGTCCAGATGCCGACGCCGAGCAGGGACACGTCGACCTCGGTGGGGACGCCGCTCCGTTCGCGTTGAAAGAGGGCTGTGCCGATCGCTCCAGCAATTGTGTTCGCTCCCTGTAGGTCGAAGAACGCAGCCGGCTGGAACATGGGCTCTTGCCCCGGCCGCGTCATTTTGGCGGCCATGCCCGAGGACGCCCATCCGGCGGCGAGATCGAAGCCGCCGGTGTCCTTCATCGGACCGCGGGCGCCCCACCCGTGGCCACATACGTAGATGATCTGGGCATTCGCGGCCCGGAGGTCGCCCAACTCGATCCCGAGCTTCTTGCGAACCGCCGGGAGATAGCTCGTCAGGAAGACGTCCGACGTGGCCGCGAGCTCGAGCAGCAGATTGCGCCCTGTCTCAGTGGCGAGGTCGAGCGTGATGCCGCGCTTGCCACGGTTGGGGATCTCGACGAACGGGTTGGGTCCAGGCCGCTCCGCGCTTCCGAGCAGGTTCATCAGGCCACGCTGGGGATCACCCTTGGGTGGTTCGACCTTGATCACGTCCGCCCCGAGATCTGCCAGGGCGGCTCCGGCGGCCGGGACGAACGTCCACGCCGCTACCTCGAGCACACGGATACCTTCGAGCGGCCGGGTCATGACCAGCTAGCTCCGAGCGAAGTTGAAGACACGCCGGGCATTGTCCTCCGCGATCTTGCGGGCTTCACTGTCGGGGACCTCGAAGAGGACGTCGGCCAGCTTCTTCCGTGACGCGGGGAAGTTGCTGTCGCTGTGGGGGTAGTCACCCTCGAACATGATGTTGTCGATCCCGATGAGCTCGCGCTCCTCGATACCGGCGTTGTCGGCAATGAAGCAGCCGAAGATGTGGTCGCGGAAGAGGTCGGAGGGCCGCACATCGGGATTGACGCCCGTGTACCAGCGGTGACGCTCCCACGTGTAGTCAATTCGTTCGAGCACATAGGGAATCCATCCGATGCCGCCCTCGGAGAGTGCGACGCGCAGTCGGGGAAACTTGTGAAAGACCGGCGAGAGCAACAAGTCGACGTTCGTAAATTGCGAGTTCATCCCGAACAATGCGATGGCGACGGCAAAGTTGGCATCGGGCGCGGTCTCGGGCGCACCGCCGCTGCCGAAATGCAGGCACAGTGGCATGTCGGCCGCCT
>DATNLP010000104.1:0-7073 GCA_035602795.1 Acidimicrobiales bacterium
TCCCAGCCGATGAGCGTCGCTGCTTGCCAGAACGTGAAGAAGGACACCACGACGCCGGCGACGATTCCGAGTGACGCGGAGAGTGCGACACGTACACCGGCCCGAGGATCTCGCCACCGCCAAGATGGATCCGTCTGGGAGCTCACACGGGAAAACTACCGAGAAACCGCCCCCGTGCGTTGCGGCCCGGAGGTCACTTCGACTAAAAACCTCGGGCGCCATTGGCACGCGACACAAGGATGCAGTGGGGGTGCCGGGAGTCCCGCATTGGGGTTTGCTGTGCTCTGTGGGCAGGGGGCAGCGGACAAGGCCCTCTTGGCCACTGCCTCACTCAAGCAGACACTTCGATGCTGGTCGGAGGGGCTGCTGACGACAGTGGGGAAGTGCGCCGCGTTCCAGGGAACCGGGTCCTGCTCGGGATCTCAGCTTCGTTCAAGGAAGGTTGAGGAGGGATGGCACTGTACCGGTCCACTGCTCTTCTGTCCTGGGCCGGCTCCCCGCGACGAAGGCAACGGCTGCAGCGGTGCGAGTCGTGACACCTGGTCGCCGAAGGATGTGCTCCAGGTGCTTTCTCACTGTCCCAGGCACTCAGATCAAGCGCCGCGATGCAAGAGAGAACCGGCCCCGCTCTCCTTCGCTTGTCCGCGCCTAAGCGGCATTGTCAGATTCCGCGTACTGGCGTTGTTCGACCCTTCGCACCCGCTGGCATGGGCCTAGGCGGGTCAGGTCATCGCCGCCTCCGTCTCAGCACACCGGATCCGGCCCAGCTGAGGGACCTGGGGGCTAAACCACCAGGCTTTTCGCTTCACGCGCGCTTTTGCGAGCACCTCCCGCACGGGGATAGCTTGTGATTGCGCGCACAAGCGGGCGATTTGGCACCCCTGGAAAGGAAGAACGGAACGATGGTGACGGTAGGCAACAAGGGCTGGATGCTGGTTTGGGCTGGAATTTCCGTCTTGGCTGTCCTCTGCGTCTACGCGGCGGTGTGGAACTGAGACCTACCGCCTCGATGCGAGCCGTGCCCACTCTGCCGAAGCGCTAAGCCGAGAGGTCTGTAGTCACCCGCAGCCCACTAACGAACGGGTCGGCGCCTCCTACCGCTGCCCGGATCGGGTCGGCCTCAGCGATCCAAGAATGGCCCAAGCCAGGACACGGCGTTCCTGTGGTCGTGGTCGTCGCCATAGCCGCCGCATTCTTCTTCGAGGCCAGGTAGTCGAGTCGCTCGCGGGGCTGTCGGAAACGCCGAGCTGAGCAGAGATCACCCTGCAGACAGTGGCGCACTGGTCACAGAATGGGTAGTCCAGTACGCCAATGACGTTCGGGGATGGCATCCCGACAAAGAGCTAGGCGGTCCAGCGAGATGTTCAAGAGAACCGAGCGATGCCCCTAAACCTCCCATCGCCCAGTCTCTATCCTGCCATGCTGACGGCGAACGTCGCGGCCCGGTAGGGCCGAAAGGCCCGGACCGCGACATTTGGGTCGAAGGGCCGTCCCCTAGCGCTGCCGTGCCGGGGTCACTCAATGGGACTCTCGATCATCCTTATGCGAAGTGAGGGGAAAAGACCTGAGCGGTTTGGCGGTCCACGTCGCTGTTCGCATCGGGGCGCTCGCCGCTCCGGGTGAGGTCTTCGTATCGGGAATGGTCAAGGACCTCGTCATGGGCTCCGGAATCGAGTTCAGCGAGCGTGGCGAGCACGAATTGAAGGGGTCCCCGGTCTGTGGCCGCTCTTCGCCGTATGCAACTGAGCCACGATCCACCGATGGGTGACCGCGTAAGGGAATGGACACACCCTGCCGCCTGTCCCCCGAATACCGAACGACACGGTCTCTCGGGGTCGCCCAGTTCACCGGACTGGGTGCCACCGGGTCACCGACGGGGACAGGGGTCAGGTGCCCATCGGAACCAAATCGATGTCGGCAACTATCCCTTCAAGATTGCGGCCCGTCGGCCGCACCATGACCGATCCGTTCGAGCCGCACGTGGGTAACAGTTGGTGAACACACGTGTTCGACGGAGCGGTAGTTGCCCGCGCTGGGTCCGATATCGTCGAACAGTCGTTCGCCGCCGCCGAGCAAGATGGGCACAATCGCCAGGTGAAGTTCATCGATCAGCGAAGCCTGAAGGTACTGCCGGATGGTCTCTGCGCCACCTCCGACGAGAACATCACCGTCACCCGCTGCCTCAAGAGCATCACTCAGAGCCGCCTCGATCCCATTGGCGACGAAATGGAAGGTTGTTCCACCTTGCATTTCGATGGCAGGACGCGGGTGGTGGGTCAGCACGAAGACTGAGTGATGAAAAGGGGGATCCTCGCCCCACCAACCGGTCCACTCACTCTCTCCCCAAGGTCCACGAACCGGGCCGAACATGTTCCGACCCATGATGGTGGCCCCAACACCAGATTCCCGTTCCGAGAAGAATTCGTTGTCGAGCCCGTCACTACCGCCTTCTTGGCCAATCATCTGACTGCCGCTCCTTGTGGCGAAGATCCATTCGTGGAGTCGTGTACCGCCGACCCCAAGTGGATGGTCGAGATCCTGTCGGAGTCCGGCGCCATAACCATCGAGCGACATCGAGAAGCTGCGTACGACCAATCTTGACATTGACCCCTCCTATCCTTCTCCCCATCATTTTTGGCTTCGGCTCAGTTTGCTTGGCAAGTCGTTATCTGCGAAACCTGACTTGGTGATGACCCCTACGCCGGGAGTGGGACGAGAAACGCCCCTGACGACGCTGGGAACCACTCACGAGGCATACGTCCACCCGCTCAGGCGGCTACGAACTCTTCCAGGGCCCAATCAAGGTAGGAAATCGGGAATTTTGACAGGTTGGATGTATTTGGAACGTCGGCAATCGCTGCGGATGCTTCCGCTGCATACTGGCGGGCAATGTCGATCACCTCGTCGATTCGACCCGAGTTGACGATTATTCTGGACGCTTGTTCCATGTCGGCGGACTGCCGTCGAATCAGCAGCGCACGGAGGTCGCCTCCATTGGGCTGTGCCAGTTCCAGCAGGGTCGGCATTGTGAGAACACCGCTTCGCATGTCGGCGCCCACTGGCTTTCCCAGCCGATCGGGGTCGCCGATCAGATCGAGTACGTCGTCAATGAGCTGGAACGCCATGCCGAAGTTCTTTCCGAACTCGCCGAATCTGTTGACGTGCTCATCGGGTAGATCTGCGCTGAGCGCCCCCACCCGGCAGGAGCAGGCGAAGAGCGCAGCAGTCTTTGCTTCGATGGTGAAGAGATACCGGTCAATTTCCTGACCGATGTCGAACAGATGCTGGGTTTCCGTTGTCTGCCCCACGCAGAGGAATGCCACCGTACGAGCGACGTCAGAGGCCACCTCTTGGCCAGCGGTCGCAGCTTCTGCGGCCGCCCGTGCCATCAAGTAGGTCCCGGCCAGAAGCGCCTGGTTCTGACCTTCGACCGCGTTGATGGTCGGCGTGCCCCTCCGAGTCTCCGCATTATCGAAAATGTCGTCGTGAACTAACGAGCCGACCTGAACCAGCTCGACAGCTACAGCCGCCGCGACAACGCGGGGATCGAACGTCTTTCCAACGTCGGCCACCGCCAGTGTGAGAGCAGGACGGAGGCGCTTTCCACCCCCAGCGACCACTCGGAGGCAAGGGGTCGTCAGGTCCGGTGCACCGATCGCGCAGGTTGCAATCAGCCGGTCGCCTACCGTCTCGAGATGCTCCCCGAGTGCTGACGATCCCAAGAGGTCGAGCGGTGACGATTGCATATGTCGACGCTATCCCAGGCACTCGCTGCAACTGCATCTAACCGAACGGGTTCTCCAGATCGTCGGGACGGTGGGGGACTTTGGCGCGCTCGAAGGTATGCCGGCCGCCACGTAGGGTTGCGGCGATGCCGGCAGATCGAGGAGATGACGAGCAAGGTAGCCAGATCTCCGGAGGAGACGCTGCCCCGGTCAAGGTGCCTGTACGGCTCGAAAACCGCTGTGCCGGACTGGCTCAGACGCTCGGTCGTCGAGCGACGGGTCCTGCGGCGTCCGGCAGTCGTACCGTCGAATTCGTTACCGAGGAGGACTTCTGATGCGCAGCGTGACCTATTCGATGGGTGTCTCACTGGACGGCTACATCGCCGGGCCGCACGGCGACATCGACTGGACGGAGCCCGACGAAGAGGAGTTTCGCTTCGTCACCGACGAGATACGGGAGGTCGGCGTTCACCTGTTGGGACGACGGCTGTACGAGACGATGCTGTACTGGGAGACCGCCGACCAGGATCCGTCGCTCGACGACTCAATGCTCGAATGGGCCGCGATCTGGAATCCGCTCCCAAAGGTGGTGTTCTCCACCACGCTGTCGGCGGTGCAGGGCAATGCCCGCCTGGCTTCCGGCGGCCTGGCAGAGGAGATCGAGCGGTTGCGAGCCGAGCCCGGGGAGGGCGAGATCGCGATCGGCGGCGCGTCTCTCGCCGCCGAGGCGGCCGCGTTGGGTCTGATCGACGAGTACCGGGTCAGGGTCTACCCAGTGTTGGTCGGCGGTGGCACTCCCTACTTTTCCCAGCGCGAGCACCGGGTCGATCTCGAACTGGTCGAAACCCGCACCTTCAACTCGGGTGTCGTCTACCTCCGCTACCGCGTGGCGCGCTAGCAGGCTCAGACACCGAGTCCTGGGAAGAGCGGGCCGGCCAGTGGCGTGAGTCTCTATCGTCCAGCCCAGTTCTCGTAACGAGCGATCTCGGTTCAAGCACCCAATACGACTCTGCTCAAGCGATTTCCGACCTCTGTCCCCGAAACGTCAATGACTTGGTGCCGCCCCTGCGGCACCACGGGGATTCTTCCAAGGTCCTGATTGAATGGTCTCGTGACTCCCAACCACAGAGTTCTCTTCGGTATCGGGCTCGAGGCCGGCGTCGAACAGGTCAGCGAAATGGTCGGGCACGCCCGCTTCGCCGACGATGCCGGTCTCGACCTGGTCAGCGTCGGCGATCATCCCTACTTCGCCGAGCGCCTCGACGCCTACGCCGCGCTTGGCTTCGTTCTGGGCGCAACGAGCAACATCACCGGAGCGGTGATCATGACCAACCTGCTCAGCCGGCCCGCTCCGATCCTGTCTCGAACCGTCACGGGACTGTCCACGATCTCTCGCGGTCGTGTCGTTCTCGGCATGGGTGCCGGCGGGATGTGGGAGGAGATCGTCGCCCTCGGCGTCCCGCGCCTGTCGCCCGCCGCCCGGATACGGGCGCTGGAAGAGGCGATCGTGGTGGTCCGGGCGCTGTCGGGCGGCGGCGATCCGGTGACCTTTGACGGCGAGTTCTACCAGGTCACAGGGTTGACACCCGCGGCCGCACCAACACCACCGATCTGGGTCGGGGCGCTCGGCCCGAAGGCCTTGGCAGTCACCGGACGAAACGCAGACGGATGGATACCAGGACACCTCGCGGACTGGCGCAGCAAGGAGGTTGCCGGGTCACGGCCCGTGGTCGACGAGGCGGCTCTCTCGGTGGGGAGAGACCCTGCTGATATCGAGACCATCTACAACGTGTCCGGACGCCTTCAACGGGATCCTCTAGCGCAGACCCGGGATCACGAGGGCCGCTGGACCGGAGGCGGAGTGACGCAATGGATAGAGGAACTGACATTCGCCGTACTCGAGCGCGCCGCCGCCGCCTTCGTCTACTTGCTCGCGCCCGGCGAGAGCCTCAGCGACACAACACTGAATCTCTGGGCACATGAGGTCGTGCCCGCCGTCCGCGAAGCGATTGCCAAGCACTGACCCGTCGGGGGGCATCCGTGAGAACTCCCGATCAGAGCGCAGTTGTTCCCGCAGAGTCGGACTGCCGCTCAGATGGTGACCAGGGCGGGGCGCCCCGTCTGGGAATCGAACCCAGTGCGATTCCTTAGCCGGAAGGAGGCAGCCATCCAGACCCAGGGCGCACCGGAGAATGTCGTCGCAGTCGACGCATCGCCTGATATCCTGTGATCAGTCGGAAGGATGCAGTCGTGCGAAGGGGCCTCCAGGCCCCTTCTGCGCGTCAGCGTGTGACTCGGCCCGAGGTGCCCCCGTTGCTGGAACGGTGGGTAGGGAGTTGACCGGCACGTTCGGGCGAGACGGAAAGGTCGGCGTCAGCTCGTTGGCTTTTGGTCGTCATGGCCGGGTTACCCCGCAGGCCTCACATGGCCCCCGCCCAGGACTATCGCGTGGAGCAGCAGCTCGACCCGGTTCAACGGCTTCGCGAGGTAACTGTCGGCGCCGTTGACCTGGCCTGATGGCCTGGCGAAATACCCATTGGCTCCAACCCTCAGCCCCCGCACCTTGTCTCGATCGGTGCCGAGGATGATGACGGGCACCTCGTCACTTCTTTTGCGGACTTGCTCGAGGACCCCCCTGTCGTACGAGTCGGGCAAGCCCTCATCCAGGATCAGGAGGTCGGGCTGCGTCTCGCTGAACTGACGGACCCCTTCGAGACCGTCGGAAGCCTCGGCGGCCGCGAAGCCCTCTCGTTCCAGCAGTGTTCGGAGGATCCGCCGGGGGTCTCCATCCTGTGCGACGACAAGCACGGATTTCACGGTCATCACTGGCCAACCGTACCGGGCCATCACTCCCGGCCTGTTGAAGCATTCAGAGGCGGATGACGGCCTTGCCGCGCAGGCCGCCACGCCGGAGGTCGTCCAGTACCTGCGCGGCGGCGGCCAGTTCAACGGTGGAGCGGATACGTGCGGTGATGGTGCCGTCCGCGAGCATCTGTGCGACTGTGGTCAGCCCTTGAGGCGAGATCAGGGGATTCTTGTTGGAGGCATGATTGTGCGCGGTGATGTGGCGTTCAGCAAACCAGGCTTCGTCCGCAGCGAAGATGGTCGAGACCAGGCGGCCTCCGGGTCGGATGACCTCGGCGTCGCGGCGGATGGCGTCCGGGCCGTTGACCAAGTCGAGGATGGCATCGACGCCGTCGGGATGATCCGCGCGCAGGGCGTCAATCACGTCAACGGCCTGGCTGTCGTACACCTCCTCGGCCCCGAGACGACGCGCTTCGTCGGCGTCGCCGCGGACGGTTGCGATGACATGCACGCCGCGGGAGTGGGCCATCTGCACCGCGTAGC
>DATNLP010000111.1:0-3401 GCA_035602795.1 Acidimicrobiales bacterium
CACGATCACGCACCGAAGCAGGGCACAGACGTGCTCACTCGAATCGGCTCGGACAGCTTCTCAGCGGACCTCGATGATGTCCTCGATTCCCTTGGTTTGGGGATCTCTGACGTGTCTTGGAAACATCCCGATGTTCTAAGACCGCATGTTCGATCTACGCGTGCGCGAAGTGGTGAGACCGCGGGAGCCGCGTCGCGAGAGGCGGAGGTGTCCGCGATGTTTGCCTACGGGATTGCGCACGATTTCCAGTTGGGACACCACGATGCTTTGATGTTCGACAATGCCTCGCCAGTGTTCGAAGAGATCATGTTGGGCGTAGAGGTCGCCCTGCGTGAAATGGCAGCAGTCGTCACAGCGCGGGGAAAGCCTCGGGGTAGGCCGGCAAGAGTCGAACGGTTGGTCAACCTGATATACATTCTGAGACAATCCCGGGAGCAGCTTGGCCGAGAGCGTCTTCGTCACCCGACGTCGCGCGGAACAGAGCTTCGGGCCGCGAGACACAGAATCCTCGATGAGCGCAACGCCGCGATCGCTCAGCTGTTTCCTGGGCTGGAACTGACAGAAATCCAGAGCTCAGCGAATAGACTGTTGCGCTCGTACTTGATAGCTCTTGCGAAAACTGCTCCGGAGGCGAGTCAGCGTAGTCCTGAGTATGCGGAAGTCATTAAGAGGCTCAGTTCTGCTTTTCAGGAGGCGGCGTCGTCACGGCCGGCGAGGCTACTGAGCCTCCGGCTTTCGGGCCAGGGGATCTGGACAAAGACCGATGCTGCCGTGTTCTTGCTCTCGATCCTCCATCGTTCGAGGAGCTGGTCCGACGGTTGAGTTGTCGCTCGAGGATCAGTCCGGAGTTTGCGTGGCCGGAGTCGCGAGCCGGAATCGTCCGCGACCTCGGTGATGAGCGGTGTGAGTTTGGACACCATTTTGCGCAAGTGCTCTTGCTGGACCTTCGCGTAGATCTGCGTCGTGGCCAGATCTCGGTGGCCGAGCAGGTCCCCAATGTCCGCGAGGTTGACGCCCGCCATGCGCAGGTGGGCGCCGAAACTGTGGCGCAGCGCATGAACCGTCGAGTTTCGGATGCCTGCCTTGCGGCACAGGCGCCGGAACTTCTCCAGGAGGTGGGTGTTGCGGTGCCCCTCGGTGTTGGGAAATACGAACCTGTCCGATAGCCGGTCGCGCTGCTGCGCCTCGAGGATCTGCCGCAGCGGCGGGGACATCGGGATGATGCGCTCGTCGGTTTTGGGCTGCCAAGGCGAGTACTGGACGAGCCGCCGAACATCCGGCGAGATGTTGCTGACATTCCGCGATCGCAGGTTGGATGACGCATTCGCCGAGTAGTTGGGTCGCACTCCGGCCGGGCCCATGCTGATCTCGAACGCATCTGTCGCACCATTACCGACCGTGCCAATTCCACGCTCTTGGACGTGTCGGTTCGACTTCGCCCTCAAGTCATTGTGGATTCGTGCACTCTCGACGAGCCCATGTCTCTTGCGGACCTCGAACGAATGTGTACAATTACCACGTCATTAACTCCATATTCCATGTCAGACATCAGCCAGCCAGAATCACAGCCGGCGATCAATAAGGCCGTTACCACCTCCGACCAGCCACCTGTCTATAAGGCCGTCCGCGCAGTCGGAATAATCAAACCCACCTTTGCGTCGGGTTCGCAGGGCCCGTTTACGAACAAGCTTGATGTCTTGGGCACCGCTTTTTGGCTCAAAGATTACAAGGTCCTCGTAACTTGTGGCCACGTGGTGCAGCGATTGCTCAGCGGTCCACTTGAGTTGACTGGACTTCTCATGGTCGGCAACTTGGGGCAGTACAGTCGTGCGACGATTGCAGCTTTGGATTTCGATCACGACCTGGCGGTTCTCAGAGTGGCCGACCAGCTGCCGGCGTTTATCGACTCTGAGGCCGCATCAGGGCTAGAACTCGTCGACTCGTACCCTCAGGTTGGAACGGCCGTGGCGTACGCTGGCTTTCCGAAAGGGATCGAGCTGCTGAATTCAATCCATTCCCCGACGTACGCTGAAGGCGTCGTTGGCGTCCAGTTGCGTGAGGGGCCGTTCCGCAAGGAGATACAGATTACTGGAGCGGTGGCCGGTGGATACAGCGGAGCGCCGATTGTCGTCAAGGATCAACCGATGAAGGTCCTCGGCGTCCTATCAAGTGGCCCTCAAGATCCAAATATTTTCATGGCAGTGTCTTGGGAGCACATCAAAGCCATAGCGAAACTCGCCACATCGTAGTGGCGATTGCAGGGTCCGTTCAGCCCTGTCGAACGCCCGACCTCCAGATGGTTCGGCTTGGGACCCCAAAAGTTTACTTCCGAAGTCCGAAAGTTCTCGAAGAAATCAGCGAACGACCTCCCGACCGGGCGGTCGTTTTCGTTTCAAAGCCGTTCGCTCAGGGTACCCATCGGAGTGACCGCATTACGAACCACCACGGTCACATGTCATCCGAGCAGAAGCACCGGCCTTGACGCGATGAAGGTCTGGAGGGCTCGCCTGTCGCAATGCCGGCGAATCACGGCAATCAAGGCGGAGTCGCGCCGAAAACAGCTCGGCCCCAGCTCATGCGCCTTTACGTCGTGCCATCAATGTTGTTTCGTAAACCACACCCTGGGCCTACCCCGCTTCCGTGGACAGGTTAACGTTTTCGTCTCTTGTCTTTAATCAATAGGACAAGAGGGCCCTTGTGGAAGCTCGTGGAAACCGGTCTGTGGTTTCCAAGGAGCGGTGGACGCGGTCTGTGCGTCCACGGCTCCGGCAGCTTCCACAGGGCGGCGTTCGCCTTCAGTCTGCGCGTCGACTCCGCCGCCCGGGTGCGTCGCGTGCTGTCGTTCGAAGGCGATCGGCGATTCGTAATCGAGTGCCGAGTGCCGTCGCGTCGGATTGTACCAGCCCTCGATGAAATCGAAGACGACGCCCCTCGCCTCTCGCGGCGTGTGCAGCGTGACGCGATCGAGCAGCTCGCATTCCAGCGTCGCAAAGAAACTCTCGCAGAGGGCATTGTCATAGCAATCGCCGACCGATCCCATCGAGGGCCGCACGCCGGCCGCCCGACACCGCAGGCCGAAGCCGACGGCCGTGTACTGGCAGCCTTGATCCGAGTGATGGATGACTTGGTGCGGACGTCGCTGGTCCACGGCCATATTGAGCGCCACCAGCACCAGCTCGGTGCGCAGGTGTGTCTCCATCGCCCAGCCGATCACCCGCCGACTCCAGACGTCGAGGACCACCGCGAGATAGAGCATCCCGGCCCAGGTCGGAATGTAGGTGATGTCGGCGACCCACAGTTGATTCGGCGCCGAGGCCACAAACTGCCGCTGGACCAAGTCCGGCGCCGGTCGGCCGGTTTCCGACCGGACCGTCGTCCGGACCCATTTGCGGCGGCTCACA
>DATNLP010000172.1:0-2127 GCA_035602795.1 Acidimicrobiales bacterium
CATCTCGACCACGGCGGTACCGTCATCGAGCAGCCGCCACTCGGCCTCGACGGGACGGCCCAAGGGGCCCGTCACCGTCGAGACGCGCCGAGAGCCGCCCAGGGCGTCGAGCAGCCCCTCGCCGCCGTCGGACATCGGGACCTCGTCCGCCGTCCATCCGGCGGTGCGCGCCGCGCCCGCTGCGGCCGCCGCCACCTCGGCGGCGGATGCGGCCCCCCGGAATTTGTCGGGCGCGGCGACGAGGTGGGGCACCCAGGCGAAGCTAGTGCCACGACCGGGACGCGGTCGCGGCCGGGCTCACGTACGCCAGAGCAACACGCCCTCGGTGTTCTCGGGCTGGCCCAGCGCCGCTTCGAGGATCTGTTCCGCGCACGGCGCCCCCGGCGCGGTCGGGACGACCACCACGATGCTGGCACCCACGGCGTGCAGTTGGGACCGCACGGCGGCGGGGGAGAGGGTCGGCGTGGCGCCGGCCTCGCACGCGGTCAACGTCGCCTCGAGCGGCGTGATTTGCCCGCCCAGGGCGATGGTGCCCGCCGGGTTGGCGAAGATGCCGTAGCCACCCGTCATCTTGAAGCGGAGGTCCGCCTCGGCCTGCCACAACATGGCCGAGGAGTCCGAAGGGCTGGCCCACGGGTAGACGACGAGGGTGGTGCCCAGGGGGAGGGATCGGGCGGCACCGGTGAACCAGGCCGGCACGCGCACCGACGCCGACGCGTAGGGCCAGGCCGGGACGAGCGGGACGAGCACGCACGCGGCGAGCAGCGTGCACACGCCGAGCGCGGCCAGCCCGCTGCCCCGCGAGGTGCGCGCCGTCAGGCGGGCGCGGACGGCGTCGATCGTCACGGCGAGGATGAGCGCGGCGAACAACCAGAAGTAGGTGATCCAGCGGGCGGCGACGCTGCTGTCGAACAGGGGCAAGTGCGTGAAGACGATGAAGGGGAGCCGGATCGGGGTGCGGTGGCCGGCCACGTGCAGGCGCGTGCCCATCGAGACCAAGAGCGCGCTGGCGCCCATGAACGCGCTGAACTGGACGACCCGGCGCCGGCGCAGCACGGCCACCGCCGCCACCAGCGCCACCAGGAGAGGGATGCCGACGTAGGTGCCGTTCTCGATCAGCGAGTCCAAGACGAGATGCCATTGCGGGTCGCGCGCCGCCACCAGGGTGTTGCCCAGCGCGGTGTGGCCGAGGGTGAAGCGCTGGTTGAGCGTCGGCACCACCAGCCCCACCGGGTCGGTGGACTGGCCGGCGGTCGCGCTGAGGGACTGCACCGGGCCGTTGACGTGCTCGGGCCCGTCGACCGCCGTCCAGGCGGCGTAGCCGGTGAAGAGCACGACGACGGCGACGGCGCAGGCGCCCAGGCGGGCCAGCCGCGCCCAGTCGACCGCCGGCCGCCGCCACAGCACGTAGGCCAGGGCCAGGACCACCGCCCACAGCGTCATGACCAAAAGGCAGGCGAACGCCTCGGTCGAGACGTAGAACTGCACGACGTAGCAGGCGCCCACCCAGAAGCCGGCCCACCAGGGCGAGGCCGTGTCGGATCGGAGGAATCGGTCCAGGAAGAGGATGATGAGCGGCGGGGCGGCCTGGAAGAGGAGGAACAGGTGGCCGTTGCCGACGGCGGCCGTGTAGGGCGAGAACCCGTAGAGCAGGCCGCCGACGAAGGCGGCGGGCCACCAGCGGACGAACCGGCGGGCCATGAGGAAGAAGGACATGGCCGAGGCCCAGATGGACACGTCCAGGACGACGTTGAAGGTGGCCACCGGACCGAACAGCAGGGTGACGGGGGCGAACAGCACCCCGAGCACCGGCATGGTCGTGTTGTCCATCAGGTCGACGCCAACCGGCGTGTTCAACCAGTCGTTGGCGAACGGGTTGTGGCCGTGCAGGAGGATCCAGGGCGTCTCGGCCAGGAACCAGACTTCCTCGCCCACGTCGTTGCCGCCCGAGGTCTGGAGGGTGTGGGCGACGCCGTGGGCCCAGGCGCTCCCGTTGGCGAACGCCGACAACACGGCGTAGACGACTGCGACCAGCACGATGGGGACCCAGGCGGGTGTCGAGCGGCGGCGGGTCCGATCTTCGGGGGTGGCCCGCTCCATCGGCTGCCCCGGGTCGGGGTTCGCGTC
>DATNLP010000193.1:0-5241 GCA_035602795.1 Acidimicrobiales bacterium
GATCTCCTCCGAGCCGATGTTCCACGCGGTCGAGACCGCGGCGCCGGGGACGGCCAGGGGTGCCACCGTCCGGGTGGCCTCGTCGATGCTGACGCCCAGGTAGCCGTGGTCGTCCAACTTGGTCCCGTCGAGCGTGACGCCCTGGCCGCTCTTCGGTGTCGCCGTCAGGTGGATCAGGTGACCGTCGCGCTCGACGCCGAGCGTGAGCGGCGTGCCGGTCGAGCGGGCGATGACGTCGGTCATCGACTTCGGGTTGGTGAACGCCTTGCCGTCGATCGACACGATGGTGTCGCCCGGCCGCAACCCGGCCAACTGGGCCGCCGTGGTCTGGCCGTGCCAGTGCTCGAGCGAGCCCACGGTGTAGTTGTTCGTCAGCTGCCCGAAGGTGAGCACCAGCACCACGGCCAGGACGAGCGCGATGAGAAGGTGCATGACCGAGCCGGCCGACGCCACGATGATGCGCTGGTGGAACGGCTGCTGGCGGTAGGCCCGCGGCTCGTCCTCGTCGGGCACCTCCTCGGTGGAGGTGAACCCCACGATGCGCACGTACCCGCCGGCGGGGATGGCCTTGACGCCGTACTCGGTCTCCCCGCGCCGCACCGACCACAGCCGGGGGCCGAAGCCCACGAAGTACTCGGTCACCTTCATGCCGGCCCGCTTGGCCGTCACGAAGTGACCCAGCTCGTGCAGCATCACGATGGCGATGAGGATGACGATGAAGAGCAGCAGGTCGCCCCAGCCCAGGGCGATGAACACGGCGGTGATGAGGGCCAACGCCACCAGCAATTGGAAGACCCGCGCCGGGTTGCCGGCCTGCGCCGGGTCCGCCTCGAGGGGCGGCACGGCCGCCGGCACGTCCTTCTCGGTCACGGTCATCGCAGGTATAACGCTACCGGCCGCGGTCTCCTGCTCATCGTCGGTCGAGCGCCTCCCGGGCCCGGGCCCTGGCTTCGGCGTCGGCCGCCAACACCGCTTCCACCTGGTCGATCTGCTCGTCGGGCCATTGCTCCAGCGTCTCGGCGACCACCTCGGCGATGCCCGTCCACCCGAGCCGCCCGTCGAGGAAGGCCTCGACGGCCACCTCGTTGGCCGCGTTGAGCCAGGCCGGGGCGGATCCACCCTGCCGCCCGGCCTCGTAGGCCAGGTCCACGCAGCGGAAGACCGCCCGGTCGGGTGGTTCGAAGGTGAGGCTCCGGGGCTGTGACCAGTCCAGTGCGCCGTAGGCGGTGGCGGCCCGGTCGGGCCACCCCAGGGCGTAGCTGATCGGCAGGCGCATGTCGGGACTGGCCAGCTGGGCCAGCGTCGAGCCGTCGCGCAGTTCCACCATGGAGTGGATGATCGACTGCGGGTGCACGACGATGCCGATGCGGTCGTAGTCGATGCCGAAGAGTTCGTGCGCCTCGATGACCTCCAGGCCCTTGTTCATGAGCGTCGAGCAGTCGACCGTGATCTTGGGACCCATGGTCCAGGTCGGGTGGGCCAGCGCGTCGGCCACGGTGACCTCGGCCAGCCGCTCGGCCGGCCAGCCCCGGAACGGACCGCCCGACGCGGTGAGCAGCAGCCGGGCCACCGCGGTGGTGCCGTCGACCGAGGCCAGGCACTGGTGCAGCGCGCAGTGCTCGGAGTCGACCGGGACGATCTCGGCCCCCGGGGTGCGGCGCGCTTTCTGGACCACCGGTGCCCCGGCGATGAGCGACTCCTTGTTGGCCAGGGCCAGGCGCTTACCCGCCTCGAGCGCCGCCAGTGTGACCGGCAGCCCGGCGAATCCGACCACTCCGTTCAGCACCACGTCGGCGCCGCGGGCCGCTTCCGACATCCCCTCGTCACCCACCAACACCTCGGTGCCCGCCGGGACGCCGGCCCGCACGTCCCCCACCTGCCCCGCGTCGCCGACGACGACCACGACGGGGTGGAACTCGTTCGCCTGGTCGACCAGTGCGTCGACCGACCGGTGCACGGCCAGCGCGTGCACGGCGAAGCGGTCCGGCTCGCTGCGTATGACGTCGAGCGCCTGGGTGCCGACCGAGCCCGAGGAGCCCATGACGCTCACGGTGCGCATCAGCTCACCCGAGGTGGAGCGCCTTGACCACGAAGTAGGTGGCCGGGAGGACGAAGAGCAACCCGTCGACACGGTCGAGCACACCGCCGTGGCCCGGCAACAGACGGCCCATGTCCTTGACACCCAGGTGCCGTTTGATCATCGACTGGCTTAGGTCGCCGAGCGGCGCCACCACGGCGACCACCACCCCGTAGACCAGGGCCTTGCCCACCGTCCAGGGGTGGATGAAGTGGACGACGATGACCGACATGAGAATGGCGGCCAGGGCGCCGCCGAGCAGGCCCTCCCAGCTCTTGTTGGGACTGATGGACGGCGCCAGCTGGTGGCGCCCCATGGCCGAGCCGACCAGGAGCGCGACCACGTCGTCGGCCACGGTCACCAGCACGGCCGCCAGCAGGAACGCGATGCCGTGGCGGTCGGGGAACAGGTTGGGGTTGAGCAGCAGCGCGGCGAAGGACCCGAACGCACCGACCCAGACGAAGACGAAGACCGTGGAGATCAGGCCCGACACCGGGTCCGCCGCCGGTTCGACCCGGGCCAGGAACCAAATGAACGAGCCGGCCACGAGCAGCACCAGCACGAGCGGCAGCGCGGCGACGCCCTTGTTGTAGGTCTCGACCACCAGCGACAGCGCGGCTACCAACCCCAACAGGGTGGCCGGGTGGTACTGCGCCCGGCGGAAGGCGGCGTAGGCCTCGGCCGCGGCCAGCAGCAGAACGACCGTGACGATGATCATGGAGGTCACGGTCCCGAAGGCGAAGCAGACCAGCGCGGCCACGCCGAGCAGCACGCCCGAGCCGATGGCCACGCGCATGTCGCGCCCACCCGTCCCGGCGGTGCTCACGTTGCCTGTGCGCACCGGGCCGCCGGCGCGGGTGGTGCGCGGGGCGCGCGTCTTGGGCTCCGGCGGGACCGGCGGGGACAGACGCGAGGCCGCGGCGGCGGAGGCGGTCGAGGCCACGGGCGCGGAGATGCGGGCCGCCCCGTTGTCGGACTCCGAGGACTCGTCGGCCGGCGCCGGCGCCGGCGCCGACGCCGGCTCGGGCTCGAGTCCCGGCTCGGGTGCGATGACCAGCGTGTCGTCCGACTCGAAGTGCCAGGGCTGGCGCTCGTCGTCGACCGCCTCGCCCTGCTCGCTCAGCAGGGCGCCCACGGCCGGCAGGTCGTCGGACAGCATGGACGGCTCGAAGACCTCCTCCTGGGCCACCCAGTCGGTCTCCTCCTCCCGCCACGTCGGCGGGGCGAACGCCTGCTCCTCGCCCGTGCTGCGGTCGAGCACCGCCGGAACCTGTCCCGTGGGCGCGTCGTTCCAGTGCGGGATCTCCGGGTGCTCCTCGGCGACGGGCCCGGTCACCTCCCGCACGCTGTCGCCCGCCGGCTCGGCGCCGATGATGCGCACGCGGCCGGAGTGGTAGCTCGCCGGTTCCTCTTCGCCCTCTTCGACCGACGGCTCGCCCGGGTCCGGGGGCACCTCGTCGACGTTGTCGAAGCTGTCGTACTGGTCGGTGTCGTCGGGCATGGTCAGACCTGCAACAGCTCCTGCTCCTTGCTTGCCAGGAGCTGGTCGATCAGGGCCACCTGATCGTGCGTGATCTTCTCGAGGTCCTTCTCCACGCGCTCGAGCTCGTCGGTCGAAAGATCGCCGTCCTTCTGTAGCGCCTCGAGCTCGTGGCGTCCGGCGCGTCGCAGGTTGCGTACGGCCACACGTCCCTCTTCCGCCTTGTGCCGCACCACCTTGACCAGTTCCTTGCGGCGCTCCTCGGTCAGCGGCGGGAAGGCGAGCCGGATCACCGTCCCGTCGTTGGTCGGGTTGATGCCGAGGTCCGACGCCATGATCGCCTTCTCAATGGCCCCCAGCGAGCCCTTGTCGTAGGGCGAGATCACCAGCAGCATGGCGTCGGGCACGCTGAAGCCGGCCAGCTGGCGCAGTGAGGTCGGCGTCCCGTAGTAGTCGACCATCAGTGGCTCGAGCAGCGCCGAAGACGCCCGGCCGGTGCGCACGTTGCCCATTTCGTGGCGGACGTGCTCAATGGCCTTGCCCATCTTCTCCCTGGTGTCATCCCTGACCAGGCCGGCGAGGTCCTCGTCCATCAGCGGACCAGCGTACCGATCTGCTCGCCGCTGAGCGCGCGAGGGATGTTCCCGGGCGCCATCAGGTCGAAGACCCGGATGGGCAGGTTGTTGTCCTTGCAGAAGGTGATGGCGGTGAGGTCCATGACCCGCAGGTCACGGTTGATCACCTCCATGAAGCTGATTTCGTCGTAGCGGGTGGCCGAGGGGTCGAGCTTGGGGTCGGCCGAGTAGACCCCGTCCACCCCCGAATGGGTCCCCTTGCAGAGCAGCCCGGCCCCGATCTCAGCCGCCCGCAGGGCAGCCGGGGTATCGGTGGTGAAAAAGGGGTTCCCCATGCCGGCGGCGAAGATCACGATGCGGCCCTTTTCGAGGTGCCGGATGGCCCGGCGCCGGATGTAGGGCTCGGCCACCTCGGCCATGGAGAGCGCGCTCAGCACCCGTGTCGGCTGGTCCTGCTGCTCGAGCGCGTCCTGCAGCGCCAGCGCGTTGATGACCGTGCCCAGCATGCCCATGGTGTCCGAGGTGGCGCGATCCATGCCGCCGCTCTCCCCGGTGGTGCCGCGCCAGATGTTCCCCCCGCCGACCACCACGGCGAGCTCGAGGCCGCCGCCGTCCATGGCGCGCGCCATCTCCTTGGCCATGCGCTCCACGGTGGCGGCGTCGATGGTCTCGTCGGAAGCGGCGGAGGCCAGTGCCTCCCCCGACATCTTGAGCACAATCCGGCGCGGCTCTCCCACGATCCGTGCGTTCAGGCGCCGATGACGACCTGGGCGAACGACACAATGCGCGCCGAGCCCAGCATGGCGGCGATCGTCTTCTTCTCGTCCCGCACGTAGCTCTGGTCGAGGAGCACGCGCTCCTTGAACCAGCCGTTCATGCGGCCGTCGACGATCTTTTCGAGCGCAGCCTCGGGCTTGCCCTCGTTGCGCGAAATCGTCTCGAGAGTGGCGCGCTCGGCCTCGACATCGGCCGCGGGCACCTCGTCACGGCTCAGGTAGGCCGGCTTGGTGAAGGCGATGTGCACGGCGATGTCGTGGGCCAGCTCGTCGGTGCCACCCTCGATCACCACGGCCACGGCGTTGACGCCGCGTCCGGCCTGCAGGTGCAGG
>DATNLP010000205.1:0-13913 GCA_035602795.1 Acidimicrobiales bacterium
ATTCGAGCTCGCGGCAGCGGCACTCACGCTCGGCGACGCCGACCTGGCCCGCAAATTCGTCGACGTGTTCTCCCGTTCCTCCGATATGCCGGGACCGCTGGCAACGGTACAAGGCCTCCTGCTGGCCGCCTGGCTCTCCGAGATCGATGGCTCCTCTGAGATCGCCCACAGGCAGCTCGTCGAGGCGACGGCGATTGCCGAGGGTCACTCCCTGGTGGAGACATTCGTCCGCACCGGTCCAACGACGGTGCGAATGGTCTCCGACCTTCCCGATACCCACGCGGCGTTCCGGCAGCAGATCCTCCGACGGGCTCGGGCACTCGCGACGCCTTCCCTCGGCGCCGACCTGGCGGAGCCCATGACGGTACGGGAGCTCGAGATCCTGTCCTACCTCCCGAGTCGACTCACCAACACCGAACTCGCCGATCACTTCTACGTGTCGGTGAACACCATCAAGACCCATATGGTGCACATCTACCGGAAGCTGGGCGTCACCAACCGCAATGCGGCCGTGGCGCGGGGCCAGCAGCTCGGGGTCATCTGAGCTGGCGGAGCGCCCGGGGCGCTCCTGAAACTGCATCGAGTTCTGCGTTGCGCAAAGTCACCCGCGGCGGGTGATGCCATCGGTTGCCCGGCGTGGTTCGATCTCCCTACAGGTATCTACCGACGGCCGACCCGAGATGCTCCGCGAGCCGGGGCAGCCGTGGGCTCCGGACGGCAGGTGTCTCAAGCTGTCTCACTATCGATCAGGGAGGAACATTTAGATGCTCGCCTACACCTATCCGCTTTTGGACCTGTTCGGGACGATGCTGGGCTTCTTCCTGCTGATCATTTGGTTCTGGCTGCTGATCGTCGTGTTCTCGGACATCTTTCGCAGCCACGACATGGGCGGCTGGTCCAAGGCGCTGTGGGTGATCTTCGTCATCGTCCTCCCGTTCCTCGGCATCTTCGTGTACCTGATCGCCCGGGGCGGAAAGATGCAGGAGCGTGCGGCGGCGCAGGCGGCCCAGCAGCAGGAGGCCTTCGACTCGTACGTCAAGGAGACCGCGGGAGCGGGAACGAGCTCAACGGAGCAGCTCGCCCAGTTGGCCGACCTCAAGCAAAGGGGCATCATCACCGACGCCGAGTTCGAATCACAGAAGGCGAAGATTCTGGCTTGACGATGACCTCGCCCGACCCTCTCCGTTTCGACGACACGACCGACATGGATTCCGTGACCAACGGTCAGTACTGATGGCATCCGTCTCGTGCATGCGCCGGACGGAGAACGCCGGTGCCCCGGGCGACCAGCTCGCTTCGGCGAGCACCAGCAAGTAGACCGGGACCAAGGGTTCGCCAGGTGCCGACGTGATCCTGGACCTGCTGCTCATCGGCCTCGTCATCACGCTCGAGCCCATCCCGCTCACCGCGTTCCTGCTGATCCTTCTTTCCAAAGGCGGTACCCGCAAGGGGGCCGCGTTCATCTTCGGGTGGCTGCTCTCCCTCGCCATCGTGGTCGCACTCACCCTCCTGGTCACGGAGAACAGGCCTCCGAAGCCGAACACGGCACCCTCACTGGCGGCCCTGGCCGTGAAGATCGCCATCGGTGTGGCGCTGGTGCTCATCGCGGTGCGGCAACGCCGCAGGATGGGCAAGCCCAGGCCACCGAAGAAGACGCCGAAGTGGCAAACAGGGCTCGACAACATGTCGCCGTTGTACGCCATAGGCCTGGCCCCGCTCACCCAGCCCTGGGGACTCGTTGCGGCAGGCGTGGCGGTGATCACCGAGGCCAAGCTCTCTTCTTGGCAGAGCTACATCGCCCTCTTCCTGTTCTGCTTGGTGGCCACCGCGGTGTACATCGCCCTCGAGCTCTACGCCGGCTTCCGGCCCGAGCGGGCCCAGGCGTTCCTGGGCAACATCCGGACGTGGATCGACACCCACACCGATCAGGTGATCATCGTCGTTTCGCTGGGGCTCGGGCTCTGGTTGGTCGGCAAGAGCATCTACCTCCTGGTGACGTGATGGCACTGACCCGATCCGCCGTCGACGCCGGCGCTCCACCTTCTGCAACGAGTGGGCTCCCAGGGTCACTGGTGGCAGGTCGCGTCCTCCCTGGACGGCGGCACGCGTGGATTTCGTTCCTCGCGGTGCGCCGGGCCTCGGTGACGACGGTGTGTGCGGGCAAGGAGCGGCGGAACTGCGGAGCGGGACCTTCCGACGCTGGTCATGACCGACGGATGGACCGATCGTCCGGAGGGTTCGGCTCGCAAGATGACCATGGAGGGTGACGCTCCTCAAGGAGAACAACGCTGGCCGATGGCCCTCACGCTGATCGTTGCGATGGCATTGCCGTTTCTGCTGCCTTCACGTTTCAGTCTGGGACCGAGGTGGATCATCCCGGTCCTCGAGGGGCTGCTTCTCATCACCCTGGTGGTCACTGATCCAGGGCGAATCGATCGAAGGTCGTCGTTCGTACGAGGGCTTTCAATAGGACTGGTGGCCATTTTGGTCTTCGGAGCGGCGGCCGCCACGGTGCGGCTCGTCGTCGATCTCATAAGGGGCGGACCAGAAACCAACTCGCCGGGAGAGCTCATACGTATCGGCGCAATCGTGTTGGTGTACGTCATCATCACATTCTCATTTCTCTACTGGGAGCTCGATGGCGGGGGTCCCGAGCTCCGCGCCCGTGCCGCCCCTGAGTTCCCGGACTTCGCGTTTCCGCAGCACCTCAACTCGCACATAGCCAAGCCCGGGTGGCGACCTGAGTTCTTCGATTATCTGTACCTGGGTTTCACCAACGCCACGGCGTTCAGCCCCACGGACGTCATGCCACTCGCTCGCTGGGCCAAGCTGGCGATGGCGGTACAGGCGACGTCGTGTCTCGCCGTCCTGGGTCTCGTGATCGCCCGAGCGGTCAACATCTTCAAGTAAGGCGGGATCGACGCGTCTGTTCGCCCTTGTCAGCTGGTTCGGGATCGGCCGTCCCCGACGACAGTCCGGGGGGGGCCGGTTTCCCCAGGAGAGTCAGCCGGTACTGGCGGGAGCCGGAGTGGGCGCCTGCGCCGGAACGTCCGCGGGCGGCGTGCTCGGCTTGATCCACACGGCCACGACGTACGACACGACCACGGCGACGATGACCAGCGGCATGAGCGTCACCGCGTCCGAGAGGAAGAGGAGGCACGGAAGCAACACCGCCGTAAAGGGCATCTTCAACGCCCCTGCGATCATTGCCCCGACGCCCATGGCCGCACCGGCGATCATCGGCAGGCCGCCAACGTGGGACAGAGCGATGCCGCCCGCTGCACCGATGAACATGCTCGGGAAGATAGGGCCGCCCCGGAAACTGCTCAACGAGATCGCATAGGCCAGCCCCTTGCAGAGGACCAGCAGCACCAGCGCACCGACGGACCAGGTGGCCGCCTGCTGGACCAGGGAGGGAAGCGCGCTCTGGCCCGAGAAGAGCACCTCTGAAGAGCTCCGGCCGGTTCCTTCCGCGAAGGCGATGGCCAGTCCGCCAACGGCCAGCCCCATCACCGGGGTCAACAGGATTCTCCTGGGCACAACGATGTGGTGGAGCAGCGTGGCCAGTCTGAAGATCCCGGTGGGGACCACGGCGCCGGCCACGCCGATGACGATCGCCCACAGGAACTCGATCCCGTTGGGCGACCCGACGTGGGGGATGGAGGACACGGCCAGTGAGAACGACCCGAGTCCGGTCAAGCTGTCGAGCCCCACGAAGATCAATGACCCCACACCCGCCGCAAGGAGACCGGGGATCAGCACGATCTCCATCATTGGGCCACCCAGTCCGACCATCTCCATGAGCAGGAAGGCGCCGACGAGAGGCGAGCCCAACAGTGTCGCGATGGCGGCGAAGCTCCCTGCGGCGCCGATCACCACGGCGGCCATCGGTGGTGCGTCCCGCTTGACCAGGTGGACCGCCAGAACGCCCAGCCCGCTCCCGATGGCGATCAGAGGCGCCTCCGGGCCGAGAACGACACCAAGACTGAGTGTGGCGAACGCCGCCGCCACGACGCCGAAAAGCTCGATCGGCTGAACCGGGCCACCGGATTTGAATCCTTCCGAGGGCTCGTGGCCACCGGTACCCGGCAAGTAGCGAATGGCCAGAGCAACCAACACGCCGCTCAGTGCCAGCCAGGGCAACGGCCACCACGCCGGCTCGCCGTGGAACCCGAGGTCCTTGGGGAGATTGATGAAGATCTGGGTTTGGACTTCGGAGACCGCGTCCAGGAAGAAGTACGCCACCGCCGCCACCGGGATGCCGATGACGGCCCCTAACACCAGGAGAAGGAGGTAGCTCCGCGACTTGATGACCGCAGTTGGGTCGGGAGCCGACGCTGGCTCCGGCGAAGAGGCGGGATCGGTCACGGTCGGGTCCTCGGGCACCTCGTTGGTCTCCGGCTTGCCACTTCGGCGCTCACGCGGAACCCTCTGTGTTGCAGAGTCTGATCTCGGGACAGAACGAAGTCATCACCCGAGGCGGGTGATGACTTCGTCGGAGCCGGGACCGATACTTGATGGACCGGCTCCTCCCGGCGTTGGAGCCGAATCCGTCACTGACGGGACAGGACACGAGTGGAGGTCAGCATGGACACCAGCAGTCCGAATCGCATACAGGTCAACGAGAGTCTTCTCGATGGGGGAATCGCGGTGGCGATTGTGGGTCTCTTCCTCCTTGCCATCGGCACGGTGCTCGGTGGTAGTGCGTTCTGGTACGCGGGGCGCCGGTGGGCGCGCACTCTGGACAAGGCTCCGAGCGAAACGGTCAAGGTACTGCTCGGGCAGCGTGGGAACGCGGCATCGGCCGGCGTAAGGGCAGCGTCCGACGCCGGCTCGAAGGCGTGGAGCGAGGGATCTGCCGCCGCATGAGCTCCTAAGTTACCGCACCACGCTCGTCCAAAGGTGCCCTCCAAGAGCGCAGATTCGCAACGAATGTCGCCCGCGAAGACACGGACTTCGGTGCCACGCCATGGACGCCGTGGTCATGGATGCAAGGTGTATCTCGAACTTCTTTGCTGCGTTGACGGGATCGGATCTTCCGTAGGCGCCCCACATGCAGTGGCTCGAGACCTGCCGCGAAGACCTTGCGCGCCGAGAATGATATGAGGAAGATGCCGAAGGACACCGAGACCAGGACCACCCCGCCCTGGAGCCGGCCCATGCGGGCGTGGCACGAAACGGAGAGCAGATGAGTTCTTTTCCACCCATCGCGGACTATGGATTCATTTCGGACTGTGAGAACAGTTGTCTGATCGCCGCGGACGGTTCCATCGAATGGATGTGTCTGCCCCGGCCCGACGCGCCCAGCATCTTCGGCGCGCTGCTCGACCGCACCGCCGGAATGTTCCGATTCGGACCATCGAATACGCACGTCCCGCACCAGCGAAGATACCTCCCCGGAACCATGGTCATGGAGACCACCTGGCACACGCCGACCGGATGGCTCCTCGTTCAGGACTTCCTGTCGATGGGACCGGTGGAACAAGGGGGACGGCGCCCGCAGTACCGGCGAACACCCAGCGACGTCGTGGCGATGGGCAACCTCGTCCGCGTTGCGACCTGCATCGGCGGAAGAGTCGAGGTGGTCGTGAACTGCGTGCCTCTGCTCGACTACGGCACCACCATGGTGACGTGGGACTACGACGAAGCCGAATATCAGTCGATGAGCGCCCACAGCGACGGCGACGGCCCTCAACTGAGGCTGACCAGTTCGATCATGCTCGGCACGGTGGGGGCACGCTGCTACGGGCACACCACCTTGGAGGCGGGCGAGTCCGGTTTCGTGTCGCTCTCATGGGACGGACACGGTCCGACGACTCAGGACGAAGCCGTGGGCGAGCTGGCGTCCACCGTCGCCTTCTGGCGAGATTGGCTCAGTGGCGGCACATTCCCCGATCACCCTTGGCGCCCCTATCTCGAGCGCAGCGCGTTGACCTTGAAGGGGCTCAGCTACGCGCCGACGGGCGCCATTATGGCGGCGTCGACGACGTCACTTCCCGAAACACCCGGAGGAGCCCGGAACTGGGACTACAGATACACGTGGATTCGGGACTCCGCGTTCATGTTGCGCTCGCTTTACCGCCTCGGCTTCGGATGGGAGGCACTCGAGTATTTCGCCTTCGTCCTGGAGGCTGTCGGTGAGACCCCAGGCGAGCCCTGGCAGCTGCAGATCATGTACGGCATCGGCGGGGAGCGCGATCTCTCCGAGCACACGCTCGACCATCTGACCGGATACGACGGCGCCGCTCCCGTGCGGGTCGGCAACGGTGCGTGGGACCAGAAGCAAAACGACGTGTGGGGGATGCTCCTCGACGCGGTGGACACGCAGCTTCGCCAGGGCGCCGCCCAAATCGTTCCGGCCGTCTGGGAAGGCGTCGCCAGCCTGGTCGAGGCCGCCATCGCACACCAGGGGGATCCGGACCAGGGCATCTGGGAGATCCGAGGTGATCCTCAGCACTTCACGGCGTCCAAGGTGTTGTGCTGGGTGGCCATGGCGCGGGGAACGGACCTCGCCGCCCAGCGGGGTCACGACGATCGCGCGGCGAAATGGCAGCAGGCGGCCGACGACATCAAGGCTGAGATCCTCGAGAAGGGGGTGGACGAGCGAGGTCGGTTCCGCCAGCACTACGACAATGACGAGCTCGATGCATCATTGCTCCTCATCCCGATCCTCGGCTTCCTGCCGCCTGACGACGAGCGGGTCCGGAACACCGTGCTGGCCATCGCGGATGAGCTGACCGAGGACGACCTGGTGCTGCGCTACAAGGTGGACTCCACCGACACCGGATTCGAGGGCAAAGAGGGCACCTTCACCATCTGCTCGTTCTGGCTCGTCACGGCCCTCGCCATGATCGGCGAGCTCGAACGCGCCAGGGCGCTGTGCAAGAAGCTGCTGTCATTCGCCAGCCCCATGCTTCTCTACGCCGAGGAGATCGACGCGACGACCGGTGAGCACCTGGGGAACTTCCCCCAAGCCTTCACCCACCTCGCCCTCATCGAGGCGGTGTCCCGTCTCATCGAGGCGGAGGAAGCAACCGTCTGAGGGCGACAGGCAGCACGAGGTATCGGAGGCAGAGCAAGTCGGGTTTGTCACAGGTAGTGACGCTGGAAGATCGTCCAACAACGACCAGAAGGAGGTGGCCCCATGGCCACGGATGCACTCAAAGGAAAGGTGGCCATCGTCACCGGCGGCAACAGCGGTATCGGAAAGGCCGTCGTCCTGGCCCTGGCCGGGGCGGGTGCGAACATCGTCATCGACTACGTGAGCAATCCCGACGCCACCGAGGACCTGGAGCGCCAGGTCGAGGCCCTCGGCGATCAGGCCATCGGTGTGGAAGCCGACGTGAGCAAGGTCGAGGATCTGCAGCGGCTGGTGGACTCGGCCGTCAAGGCCTTCGGCCGGCTGGACGTCATGGTGAACAATGCCGGCGTCGAGACCCGGACCTCGGTGCTCGACACCACCGAGAAGGAATACGAGTTCGTCCTCGGGGTGAACCTCAAGAGCGCCTTCTTCGGTACGCAGGTGGCCGCCAAACAGATGATCGCCCAGGGTGGCGGTGGGCGGATCATCAACATGACCTCGGTCCATGAGGACTGGCCCATGCCCGGCAACACGGCGTATTGCCTGTCCAAGGGTGGAATGCGGATGCTGACGCGTACCGCGGGCGTCGAGCTGGCCCCGCACGGGATCACGGTGACCGGGGTGGGTCCCGGCGCGGTCGATACGCCGATCAACGCGTCCACCGCCGCCGACCCGACCCTCCTCGCCAAACTGAACGCGGCGATCCCGATCGGGCGCATGGCCGAACCGGCCGAAATCGGCAGCGTCGTGGCCTTCTTGGCCGGCGACGGAGCGAGCTACATCACCGCCACCACCATCTTCGCTGACGGGGGCATCATGCAGAGCAGCCCCGGGCTCTGATCCGCACGCCGAACGACCCATGGGCCAGCGCGCTGCCCTCACCCTGTTCGTCACCACTCTCGAACGCACACATCGAAGGAGCCGCAAATGACAGAGCACTACGACGTCATCATCATCGGGACCGGCGCTGGAGGCGGAACGCTGGCGCATTCGCTGGCGGCATCGGGCAAGAGCATCTTGCTGCTTGAGCGGGGCGACTTCTTGCCGCGCGAAATGGACAACTGGAATCCCGACTCCGTCTTCGTCGATGGGAAGTACATCTCGAAGGACACGTGGTACGACGCCGACGGCCAGGAGTTCCAACCTCAAGTCCACTATTTCGTCGGGGGTGCCACCAAACTCTATGGTGCCGCGCTGTACCGTCTGCGCCCCGAGGACTTCGGCGAGATCAGCCATGTGGACGGCGTATCGCCAGCCTGGCCGCTGAGTTACGAGGACTTCGAGCCGTGGTACACCGAGGCGGAGTGGCTCTATCAAGTCCACGGCAATCGCGGGGAGGATCCGACCGACGGGCCGGCGTCGAGGCCGTATCCGTATCCCGCCGTCAGTCACGAGTCACGAATCGGGGAACTTCACACTGATCTGGCTGCCGCCGGGTACCATCCGTTTTCCGCCCCGTGCGGCATCCTCCTGGAGGAGGCCGATCGGGCGCGTAGCGCCTGCATCCGATGCGCCTGGTGCGACGGGTATCCGTGCTTGGTCCATGCGAAGTCCGACGCCGAAGTGATCGCCGTCCGTCCGCTGCTCGAGCTCCCGAACGTCACCTTGCTCGTCAACGCCGAGGTCGTTCGGCTCGAGACTGATGCGACGGGCGGCACGGTGACCGGTGTCGTCGTCGAGCGTGGCGGGGATAGTGAGACGTATGCGGGCGACATCGTCGTGCTGTCGGCCGGTGCCGCCAATAGTGCGAAGCTCCTCTTGAATTCGGCCAACGACGCCCACCCGCACGGTCTGGCCAACGGATCCGATCAGGTGGGTCGCAACTACATGTTCCACAACTGCAACGCCGTCGTCTCGTTGAGCAAGGAACCCAACGAGACGGTCTTCCAGAAGACGCTCGGGCTCAATGACTTCTACCTGGCCGGTGGGGATCGCAAGTGGCCGCTCGGGAACATCCAAATGATCGGCAAGTCGAACGCGGGAGCGATGAAGGGCGAAGAACCGAAGCTCACCCTTCTGGCTCCTCGTTTCTCCCTCGACGATGTGGCCAAGCACGGCGTCGACTGGTGGCTGACCACCGAGGACCTGCCCATGCCGGACAACCGAGTGACCGTCGACGGAGACGGCGATATCCACCTGTCGTATACGGCCACGAACGACAAGGAGGCCGCAGACCTGTACGCCGAATTGAAGACAATTCTCAACCATGTGGGAATGGCCGAGCACCATGTGCTCGACAAGAACTTCTATATGTCCATGAGCATCCCGGTCGCCGGAGTGGCTCACCAGGCCGGCACCTGTCGCTTCGGCACCGATCCGGCCATGTCGGTGCTCGATACCGACTGCAAAGCACACGAACTCGACAATCTCTACGTCGTCGACACGAGCTTCTTCCCGAGCATCGGCGCGGTGAACCCCGCCCTCACGGCGATGGCCAATGCGCTGCGTGTGGGCGCGCACCTGACCACACGACTCGGGTGACGACGAGGATCATGGCGCGCCAGTGGGGATCAACAGAACACCCCTTCGCGATCGATCCGCGAGGGCGCGACGGGTGGAGGCCGTGGCCTCACGCCCAGCGGGCGACGTCAGTCCGACGAGAATCATCGCCATGACGAGCGGTAGTCCGTCCGCATCCTGGCCCTGGCCCGATGAGCTCGATGCCATGATCGCTGCGCCGGGGTTCCACACGGTCCTCTTCGAGGATCACCACGTGAGAGTGCTCGACGGACGTGTTCCACCCGGTGTCACGGTGCCCGTGCACACCCACCGTTGGGGAGGCGTCCTCTACATCCTCGGATCCAGCGATTTCGTCCGGCGCGATCCCGATGGGACTGTCCTCGCCGATACCAGGGTGCTGAAATCCAAGCCGATAGCGGGTACCGCGGTGTGGGGTGCACCGCTCACGCCACACTCTCTCGAGAACGTAGGCAGCGAGGAGTTCCGGACACTGACTGTGGAGTTGAAAGATGAGGGCGGGACCAGCGCAGTTGCTTGACGAGGCGCTCGTTGGAGGGCGGTCTCCGCTCATCGGAACTCGAATGCCTCTCCACCAGCCCTTTTGGAGCGGGTCACGTGACCCGAACGCGCCACCCCACCCTTGAGACCTGGTGGACAATGTGCAGATGGCGGATCATCCTTGTTGGATGCACTCTTCGGCATTGTGCGCCCCGAGGCCGTGGCGTGGACGCTTGTGGCTCGGGGCACTCACTCTGGCCACGTCCGCCGTGTTCGTCATCGGCGCCGCCGGAGCCAGTTCCGGTGCGACGGCACATAGCCCTAGCCACGCCCGACTCGACATGTCGTCCAATCGTCATAAGCACCACACCAACCACAAGCCCCCGAAGGGCAAGACCCAACAGAGCAGTGACCACCCTTGCCTGGAGGGTGACTGGAACGTGACGAGCATCATCTTGAGCACAACCGGCCTGACCTTCACCGGTGGTGCCGGAACGACCGTGGACATCATGTCCAATGGGAACGCACTCGGAAACTCACTCCGGGGGCGCCGCTCGTGGGCACCGAGGGGTCAGCCAAGTTCAACGGCACCGTGACCGACCACTACGGCTTTTCACCCAAGACCACGTCACACTCGGGCACCTTCCCGGTCTCGACGGTCACCGACGCTGCCACCATCACGGTGGCCGGTGTCACCACGGCTGTGACGTCCTCGCCCGAGCAGGGCTCGTACAGCTGTACCGGCAAGGACTTGTCGCTGAACTTCACCAGCGGAGGCAACACACTGACGTACAAAATGTCCCCCGCTGGCTGACACCATTCGATGGTCCTTCGTCCGGGCCAGGGCCGCGGACTTCATGTCATCAGTCCGTCATACGAAGGTGTAGTCGTTGCCGTCCAGGTGGCGGGTCCATTCCCAGTACAGGTCGAGGGGCCACGGGGACAGCGTGAAGACCTTACCGTCGGGATTCTTGTAGTGGCTGTGTGTGATCAAGGGGTGTGACCACACCATCTGGCCGATCTCCGCCTGGTAGCGCTCGGCATAGCGAGCGTGTGCCTCGGTCGTCACCTCACACGTCTGCGCCCCCAAGGTCAGGGTGTCATGAATCGCCTCCATGGCGTAGTGGACCTGGAACTCGGAGTGATAGAAGAGGCTGGCTCCGGCGGCGAGGTTCGTTCCAGGACCGTAGATGCAGAACAGATTTGGGAAATTCGCGATGGTGATACCGAGGTAGGCGGTCGGCTCGTCGCCCCATTGCTCACGGAGCGAGACTCCACCGCGACCGGTGACGTCCATGGATGCGAGAAAGTCATTATGGCGGAATCCCGTCGCGAAGCAGATGATGTCGGCCGGAGTGTGGGTGCCGTCAACGGTCACCACGCCGTCGGGCACGACTCTTTCGATCGCGGTACGGACGAGATCGACGTTCGGACGCTGCAAGCACCGCAGCCATGACCCGTTGTCTTGCAGGACCCGCTTGCCGAGAGCCGGGTAATCCGGCACGACCTTCGCCGTAAGATCAGGCCGTTCCGCAATGATCGACTTCATCCAGCCGAGAAGTAAATCCGCCCGGGTGGCGTTCACGACATTGACCGACCGGCCTGTCTGGTCCTCGTAGCCGGGTTCGATCCGATAGGAGTCCATGCCGGCGGCAATGCCGCCGAAGGTCATGATGAACCTGTACCACCGCCCGTAGAAGGGGAGATGCCGCAATGCCCATCTGTCGCCCGGCGGTACTGCCGCGTGGTAGAGCGGATTCGGGATGATCCACTGAGCAGTGCGCTGGAAGATCGTCAAATGCTCGACGTCGTCGGCGATGGCCGGCCCGATCTGGAACCCGCTCGCTCCGGCACCGACCAAGGCGAATCGTTTGCCGGTCAGCTCGAGACCATCGGGCCACCGAGCCGAGTGAAACGACGGTCCCTTGAACGTATTCATCCCCGGTATGTCGGCGAGCTTCGGGATATTCAGGGACCCGACGGCGCTGATGACGAATCGGGCATCGATGACTTCCTCTGTCTGGCGAGGCCCGCTGACGTGCACACTCCACCGAGCATCCTCGTCATTCCAGCGCAGCTTCCTGACGTCTGTGTCGAACAGGCAGTGCGGCCGCAGATCGTATTTCTCGACAATGGCGGTGAAATACTCCAGCAGCTCGGGTTGCTGGCAGTAGAACTCGCTCCAGTGATCGGCTGGCTCGAAGGAATAGCAGTACTGGTGGCTGCCGATATCGACCCGCGCTCCCGGGTAGCGGTTCTCCCACCACGTACCACCGGGACCTGGGTTCTTCTCGACGATGACGAAGGGTAGACCTGCCTGCTTGAGACGGATGCCGGCAAGAATCCCGGCCATCCCGCAACCGATGACCACGACGGGAGACGCGGCTTTGACGTCCTCCGGGATTTCGCTGCCCCACGCGACAGCGCCTGCATCACCCCCCTCGAACTGCAGGTCGTCGAAGAAGAGCCCCGCAAGCCGACCCTCCACCGCCCGGCAGCCGAGAAACGACATCATCTCCTGTAGCCGCTCATGCGTCAGCGCCTTCGGCTGGCAGCCACCGTCGCGGTAGGCGCGGATCGCCGACAAGGCCAGGCGACGGATCTGCTCCTGTTCATCGGGTGGGATGCCGCTTTGTATGTCCAGTGACACGGCGACCCGTGGACGAATATCGCCACGGACCCACGCAGGATCGCCCGTCATGTGCACCAGGGAACACAAGAGCGCGGGGACGCTCACATCCTGGAGCGCCGCTGCGATCGCCTGGTCGTCGTCGGTAAACGGCTCAGCTGCGTGGGGGTTTCGGGTCATTCCTGCCCTCTCGTGGCCGCAGCCGCCAGCACCGCCCACCGCGTCCCGGCGGAGACCTCACACGCTCTCAGGACCACGGATGTCACCAACTCGGCCCGGGGCCGGAGACGAAGGGTCGCGGCCTGTCGGGACACGCTCCTAAATATATGGTCTGGGTGGTCAACACGGAGAGAAGGTCCTATGGACATCCTGAGGTTCGACGGTCGGGTGGCCATTGTCACAGGAGCCGGGCGGGGAATCGGCTTCGAGCACGCTCGGTTGCTCGCGTCCCGCGGCGCGCACGTCGTCGTCAATGACCAGGGCGTCGCTATGGATGGAAGCGGCGGAGATGCCGGACCCGCCCGGCAGGCTGCCGAGGCGATAGCCGCCGCCGGCGGGTCGGTTGTGGCCGACGCCTCCGACGTCTCGACCCCGGAAGGAGCCACGCGGCTGGTCGAGCTGGCCCTCGAGGCGTTTGGCCGGCTGGACGTGCTGATCAACAACGCCGGCATCTACAACACGGACGACTTCCCCGATATCGACCTTTCCGACCTGCGGCGGCACCTCGATGTACACGTCATCGGAAGCTTCTTGACGGTCCAGGCCTGCTGGCCTCATATGGTGGCAGGCGGTTACGGGCGAGTCGTGCTCACCACTTCCGCGGGAGCTCTGGGGATGCGCAGTCTTACGGCCTACGGAACCGCGAAGGCAGCGGTCATCGGACTGACCCGCGCCCTTTCGGCGGTTTCTGCTGGCCAGAGCGGCGACATCAAAGTGAATGCGTTGGCGCCCATGGCCAACACGCGCATGATGTCCGCTCGGGACCTGCGCGGAGCCGACCCGGATCCCGAACCGGAACGTCATCCGGCGCTGGTTGCCCCCATGGCAGCGGTGTTGGCGCACGAATCCTGCCCGGTCCAGGGCGAGATCCTCACGGCCGGGATGCGACGCTACAGCCGACTGTTCCTCGCCGAGACCGACGGCTACGTGCACGGGGGTCTGGACGTGAGCCCGGAGGTGCTCGCCGAACGATGGGACACCATCTACGACTCGTCCGATCACGGGATCGTCGAGAGCACCGAGAAC
>DATNLP010000214.1:0-4326 GCA_035602795.1 Acidimicrobiales bacterium
GAGCAACGCCAGCCTGACCGTCAACGCCGAGTCCGAGGGCACCTCGATCTCGATCTCGCCGACCACGACGTCGACCACCTACGGTTCTGAGACGGGCATCACCTACACCGGCACGGTCACCGGCCAGAGCAACGACGGCTATCCCGAGGGCACCGTCACGGTGAAGACAAGTGGCGGCACCGACCTGTGCTCGGTTATCACCCTGGGCACGGGCACGAGCGACACCAACACCTACAGCTGCCCGATCTCCTCGAACACCCTGCTGACCGCCTCGACCTACACGGTGACAGCCACCTACACCCCGGGCGCCGGCTCGTCGTCCAACGGCGACTTCAGCTACAGCGGCTCCACCTCGAGCAACGCCAGCCTGACGGTGATCAAGTCGCCAACCTACGTCGGCGTAGGGACAGCACAGACCTGGACCTCGGCAGGCACCGAGACCGTCGCCTACCCGAGCAGCCTCGCCTCCGGAGATCTGTTGCTACTGATGATCGCGAACTCTCAGGGGAGCACCATGAGCTGCCCCTCTGGTTGGTCGGCCGCTGGCACCGTTTCCACGACGAACGGGGACAACGCTGGGTTTGAGAGCTGCTACCTGATCTGGAGCACCGGCTCTAGCGTTTCGGTTACGACCACGACTGCCGGTTGGGTCGCCGAGATCGCGGCGTTCTCCGACGTCGGTTCGACACCTCTGGACGGAGTGACACCGGTCACCACAATCAGTGGGACCGACACCAGCACTTTTACACCCAGTGGGATCACAACCAACAGCAATGGCGACCTTGCTCTCTCGCTGGCTATGCAGGACGATGGATCAGAATTTAGCGTTCCCACGCTCAACTTCACTGGAACTGGAGGCAGTGCCCAGGGCTTTACGGCCGTGGCCTCGACGACTGTCTCTGATAGCTCCTTCTCCGGCTGGGACGATGCCGCCGAGGCGTTCGCCTACCAGCAAATCGCAACCGCCGGGGGAGTCACCTACCCCACTTGGACAACGAACCACACTGCCTTCAACGGCTCAATCTGGCTCGGGCTTAGCATCGCCTTACAACCGGCGTCATAGCAAAGCGCGGGTTCAATTACTCGGTGATGCGCTTGATCACGCCGCCCTTCCCAGCCGCATCACGACCCTCGATCACGATGACCACCCGCTGGTACTCGTCGCGGACACACTGCTGCATCTTGACCAGCTCCTCCTGGAGGTGAAGGAGGGCTTTGACGCACACACCGTTGTCAGCCATGGCCTCATCCTGCCAGCGGGTCCACCCCCGGCGGCTCGATGCACGGCTCGCAGAGCCCCCATCCACGAAGTTCACGAACTCTCGAGCCACCCCACCCAGTACTGCCACTCGAGAGTATCGATCAACCGGAACCGTTGTCGCCGCCTGGTCAAGTTGATCACCAAGATCATGAGGCCCTATCCCCCATTTGCCCGTTGGTGAAGATGCCGGCAGAGATGCAAAATCCTGCTGTCCCTCTAAGCAATCGTTCGCTGGTTCAGGGGCTGCACGTTGGATCTCACGTTGGACCACTCGCTGGTCAGAGGAGGGTTGTCAGGTCAGATGCTGCCCTGCAGTATGGCCATTTTGCACAAAAGCGAGGCGAGGCCTAGCCGAAAGCACCCCGTAGCTCGTTCGCCGGTGCTCAGGTTTCAAACCGAAAGCCGACGCCTCGCAAGGTGATGAGATAACGGGGATGGGATGGATCCGGCTCAATTTTGCTGCGGATTCTTTTCACGTGGGTATCGATGGTCCGATTGTCCGACAGTTCAGCGCCCCGCCAGATTCGGTCAATGCATAACTTGCGAGTAACCACTTGTCCGGCGTGTGCCATGAACAACTGGAGGAGTTCGAATTCTTTACGTGGAAGATCGATAGTGCAGCCACTCACATAGACTTCACGACTCTTCGGATCGAGTATGACCGGACCTCCGTGCAGTACCTCTTCCGGAGAATGAGTCGTCACCCGGCGCAGGATGGCGCGCATGCGCGCCATCAGTTCTCGCACGCGGAACGGCTTGAAAACATAATCTGCCGCACCGACCTCAAGGGCACGTACGGCCTCCCATTCCGAGTTCGAACTGCTTACGATGATGACCGGAGTGGGCGCCAGTGACTGCAGTTTTTGACACAATTCGATGCCCGACCGGTCGGGAAGCACAGCGTCAAGAAGAACAAGATCAGGTCGAACACGCTCGTAAGTTTGCAACCCTTCGTGAGCATTCGCCGCGCCTTCGACCTGGAATCCCTCGCGACTGAGGTGATTCATCAGACCTTGACGGTAGGGCGTCTCTGCGTCGACCACGAGGATAAGGGGCCATCCCGAGCGGGCGTTGTTGCGCGTGTATTCCCTTTTCTCGACCGGGGCCACCCGGCGTACTCGCGGTCTGGATACGGGTGGTTCAAGAGTCGTGCCAACTGACACTGCGTTCCTCCCTCCTCAATACCCTACTAAATCGATCAATTTTCTATACTATAGCCCCGTTGGAGGTTTCCGAACTCGTTCAAGATTCCGGAGCAGGCGGTTCAGCCCGGTCAGGCCTGTCATCCGTGACAGGGCACACGGCGCATCTGCGACGCAGATACCAATGCGCCCGACGACTGCCTCTCTTTCCCACCGTCATGGCAACTGGAAACCATGGCTCGGACCAGCCCTTACTCGGAGAGCTGAACCACACCGTTCAAACCTCCGCTACCGCCCGAAGGGATCTCACGCGAGATCGCGAACGCCGTTGGAGGTGCGCCATCGGTCTTGTCATCCTCGATGATCTGTGTCGCGGACGTCGACTTCTATGGAGCAGAGAACACCTTTGTCCACACGCGTCTGGAGGCCGGTCGCGCACCTCAATTCCTTTGGGTCGCGAACCCTTGTCGCTCCGGAGGCTCCCGGTTCTCTTTGACCACTGACGTCCACTTGATTCGTGACAATTCAACTCAGCCTGATCAACTCAGGCCGTCTGGCCCGCCTCGATGACGCGCTGTTGTTCCGGCCCGTTTGCAGGAAGACGTCCGGCGTTGAAGTCGTCCACGACCGCCCAACCACCGACGTGGTTGCGGAGGATTTCGACGGCCTCGTACTCCCTGGCGACCGGAATTCCAATACCAATAGGGGGGGCCTCGTCGCGCCGAGCGAGACAATCCCCACAGCGGACCTCAAAGCGTCCGTCAGGGCGTCTGGTGAGACTGGGGCGGTGAGGGCGAAAGATCGCTGGGGCCGACATCAAGATATATCGTACAAACCCAATGGACTTAGTGCAATTTTAAGGAGCCGCTATTCTGCGAATTGTTTTTCGGTTGACCAAGGCGACGGTCATCTCGTACCCAAACCGCCGAAGGATCGGCTCGAGAGTCACGACATCCAACCCGGTGAGGGCCGTTCGCACTGCGATGTCAATCAAAAACAAGGCATTCGGAATATGACTCCGATCACCGACCGGATTCAGATGATGGCGGCGAGTTTCCGGTACTGCTCCGAGTCATTGCCCAAAATGTTCGCCACCCAGCCCAGCGCTTCATCGGCCTCGATGTCGGTGCCCCAGCGCACCATCTCCTCGATGTCGAGCCAGTCCTTGGGGCGGTCGTAGACCGCCTTGCACACGATCAGGTGCTCGGGCGAGAGAATCGGGATGTCAACGGGGCCAAAGTGGATCAAACGGGAGCGCTCGGCCATTTCGAAGTGGAGGTCCATGGTGGCGAAGAACACGTCGAGGTAAGAGCCGTCCCAGTCGAGTCTCGCCTGGCCATCCCGGGCGATGGTGTCCCGGTCCTCGGGTGTGACCGTCACGCCGAGTCGGATCAGCAACTCGAGGATGGGTTCCGCGGCGTCGGGCGGCAGGGTCAGGTTTATGTCGATGTCGGTGGTCGCCCGCGGGTTGCGGTACCAGGCCAAGGCGAGCGCCCCACCGAACTGATGCGGCACCCCGGCGGAATCGAGCATCTCGTGGAGCCAGACGATCTTGGCGACCAGGTGGCCGAGCGGTTCGGTCCCAGTCAACGTTCGGCCCTCGTCGTCAAGGCGACGCGCCGGCCGCACGCTCCGCCCGCAAGCGGGCCAGCGGCGGGAACCGCAGCGGCTCTGGAGGGCGACGGGGCCGGAAGGCGGACACCTGGGCGACGAGGCCGAGGAGGTCGATGAGGGCGTCACCGGGGTCTCGCTTCGACCCGGGGCGTGCCGGTCGCGACTCGAGCCCGTCGGCCATCCGGCGGGAGGCCTCGACGAACCGACGCATCTCGGGGCTTCGGTGCCGCTGGGTCTGGATGGCAGCTCGCGCCGCACTGGCCCGGACAGCCTGGGCATCGAAGGGCCGGGAGGCCTTCCGGCCGGCCG
>DATNLP010000234.1:0-11895 GCA_035602795.1 Acidimicrobiales bacterium
CGTGACGCCGCGCGCGATGCTGGTCGGGCCGAACAACTCAGGGTGGCCGACGAGCCCACTCACGTCCAACGAGGAACCCCACATGCCCGACACTGTCTTCCTGTCCGACCGAATCGAAGTGACGCGGCCCATCCCGGCGCCGCCCACGGCGATCTTCGACGTCTTGCGTAGCCCCGCGGGCCACGTGGCCATCGACGCTTCAGGGATGCTGCAGGACTTTACGGGCGCGTCGGCGGAGAAGGTGGGCGACACGTTCGTCATCCACATGGACCGCGAGTCGCTCAATGACGTCCCGCTGGGCAAGTACGACGTGACCGTGCACATCATCCTCTTCGAGCGCGACAAGGAGATCGCGTGGGATCTTGGGCCCGATATTCCGGTCCAACACTTCTATGGTTACCGCCTGGAACCCGGTGAGGACGGGGTCACCAGTGTGACGTCCTACTACGACTGGTCGAAGGTGAGCGGCGACTTCAAGGAACGCTTTCCGATCGTGCCCGAGTCGGCCCTGCGCGCCACGCTGGGTATTTTGGAGCGAACGGTCAGACAGGGCGCTTGACGGTCCCGCCCCGCACACCGAGGTGGGTTCCCCGACGCCACGACTGCCGCTGAGCCGGCGGTATTGGGAGACTCCTGGGAAGGGGATCACTCGCAGAACCCGCGACTCGGATAGGCGGCAGCCTGGCTAACAGCGTCTCGAGATATAGAGGGCAGCATCCTCGACCTTGCTGATCGAGCCCCCGAATTCATCGTTGATCGCTCTCCCGATGGCGTCGTACTGGGCGTCGGTCCTTTGGCCGCCATAGGTCTTCGTCACGGCTACGAAGGTTGACGCGTCGAGTCTGCGTTCAAAGAGATGATGGAGGACCAGAGTGTCCTCAAACCGGGGGTCGCCGCGAAGCGGACGCAGGGAATCATCAACATGGTCCAAACGCTTCGCCCAGGGATGGCCGAACACCTGGGCCAGCCGTTCCTCGAAGGGCTCCTCACCCCACGAGACGACCTCGGTCCATACGAGAGCAAGGGAGCCGCCAGGTGCGAGGAGGTCGGCCACACGGTTGACTGCGATTTCGGGGTTGACCCAGTGCCACGCATTGAACGAAGCAACCACCTGGACGAGCCCCGGCGCCGAATAGTCCTCAAACCGACCCACGAAGACCAAAGCCCGATCGCGGAGCTTTGCTCGGGCCAACGAAGCCATCTCAGGTGCCGGTTCGATGGCAGTCACCGAGAGCCCGCGGCGCACCAACGGCTCTGTAGCGATTCCCGTCCCAGCGCCAATTTCGATCACGCCGGCCCCAACCGCGGCGTGGGTGACATCCATGATGTCGTCGAACACGCTCTCTGGGTATCGCGGCCGATAGCGGTCATAGTCCCGTGCCTGCGCACCAAATCTCTTGGATGCCTCAGGAGCCGTCTGCCACAGGTCCGACATGGACACCAAGTATCGCCTGGAGCCAAGACGCCTGCCCCGCCCCATAATGCGCCCGAGCGGATGGGACTCCTTCCAGAGAGGTCGATCACACATCTACTCCGATGGCGCATCGAACTCACCCGCTACGGTCGGTCTGCGACCCGCCGTTCGGACCCGACGGCTCGACCAGGAATAGAGGAGAACCGAGAAATGACGGTGACGCTCATCACCGGAGCAAACAAGGGTCTCGGCTACGAGACCGCCCGACAATTGATCGAGCGAGGGCATACCGTTTACCTCGGAGCGCGCCACGTCGAGCGTGGGGCGGCGGCGGCCTCCGAGCTCGGTGGCCAGTTCGTGCAGCTCGACGTAACTGACGACTCATCGGTCGAGACCGCCCTGGGACTCATCGCCGAGCGCGAAGAACACCTGGACGTCCTGGTCAACAACGCCGGGATCAGTACGACGGACGTCAGCGGCCCGGTCGCACTGACGGTATTCGATACCAATGCCATCGGCCTCATCCGTGTGACCGAAGCTGCACTTCCGCTGCTGGAGCAATCCGAGAACCCAGTGGTGGTCAATGTCTCGAGCGCCCTCGGCTCGTTCTGGGCCGTCACGAATCCAGAGCGACGCCAGTTTCACTTCCCGAGCATCGTCTATGGCTCAAGCAAGGCCGCCGTCTCGATGCTCACTGTTCAATACGCGAAGACATTTCCGAGAATCAAGTTCAATGCCGTCGAGCCCGGCTTCACTGCCACCGACCTCACACCGTTCAGTGGGGCCGGGCAGCCGGTAGAGAAGGGTGCAGAAGTAATCGTACGCATGGCCACCGTGGGCAAGGACGGTCCTACCGGCTCCTTTCAGGAGGGTGAGGGCGAACTCGCCTGGTAACGCTGAAGCAACCAGATAGGCAATCGGTCCTTCCGGTTGGTGCGCCGACACGAGCAAAGATGGGGGCCGGTTAGCCGCACCCGTCGTGAATGATGTCGAGGTTGGCGAACTTCTTGCCGTTGGGCAGGTTGAACTCGTAGCCGGAGCAGAAGTAGAAGGACAGGTTGTCGTCCCGGTTGAAGGTCTGCATGACCCAGCGGCCGTCCTGGTCGGGGCCGATGTAGTGGATGAGCGGTGAGAGGAGCGCGTTCCCCGCTCCGGGGTCGTGCTTGAGGTACTTGTCCAACCAGGCCTGCACGTAATAACTGGCCATCTCCATCCCGTCGATGGTGGCCGGGAGCACCGGTGGCGAGTCCGTGTAGATGAGGTGGGTGGACGCCCGGGGGACGATGACCATGGAGTCGACGCCGGCCGTGAGCCAGGTGTCGAAGCCGGTCTCCTCCTCCCGGGCCGGGTTTGGAGCCTTGTCGAGGTCCGGCGCGGCCAGCGTGCCGCCAGGTGCGGCCGGGCAGGGCTCGAAAGAGGAGCAGCCGGCCTCGAAGTAAGGCTGGGGCTCGAAGCCGTACTCGGACTGAATGGCCAGGGCGGGCACCTTGGGCACCACCGGACCGGGCAGCGAGCCCGTTTCGGCCTGGTCGTCGCTGATGGCGTCGGGGGTGGCCGTCAGCTTGTCCAGCGCCACCACCGCCTCAATGCGGGGGTCGACCCCCTGGAGGTAGGAGGCGATCACCGCGCCGGTGGAGTGGCCGATGAGGGCCAGCCTGGTGGTGCGCCCCGGCGTGACGGTGCTCGTGTCCGGGCTGTGGTCGAACATGGCCCACAGTGGGTTGTACCGGTTGACGTCCAGCGCGCCGGCGTCGGGGTCGGCGTAGGGAGCCGAGGGCGAGGACAGGAAGAAGGTGATGGCGGCCTCGGTGGAGTCGATGAAATTCTGGTCCTGCTCCGAGGGGAAGCCGTCGCAGGCCGTGTCCTGACCGGGGTCCTTGGGGGCGGTCGGCAGGTTGCACGACGGCAGGTCGGGATCGGTGGCGGCCAAGCTGCCGTCGTGGGGCAGGGTCTCACTCTGGCCCTGCCCCTGCACGTCGAAGTCCATGACGACGTAGCCCCGCTCGGCCAGGTCCTCGGCCAGCCAGTCGTACTCGTTGCGGGCCGCCTGAATGGAGCCGGGGACGATCACCGCCCCGGGGAGGGGGCCGCGCAACAGGGCGCCGGTGTAGGGATCGCGGGCCCCGGGCAGCGGGGCGAACACGGACCCCCGCAGCGAGGCGCCATCGGCGGCGGTGAAGACCACCGACACCTCCTGGCCGCGGGTGCCGGCCCATTGGGCCCGGTCAGGGTCGCCGGCGGAGAAGCCCGGGACGAGGCTGCCGACGGTCAACGCGGGCCGGGCGGGGTTCTGCGCCTGGGTGGCGGCCTGCCCGGCGTAAAGGGCGAGGGCCCCCTCCCAGAAGGTGGGGAAATAGGCGGGGTCCTCCAATTGGCTGAGAGGCCGGCCGAATGCCGCCTCCATGTTGGCGACGTCGCGCTCCATGTAGGCCGGAGAGCCCGGCGTGGGGCCGGGTAACGCCGCCGCCAGGGCGGGCTGGGAGACGAGGAGAGTCGCCGCCACCAGCACGGCGGCGGCCAGGGCCGGTTTGCCCAGGGCGAGTTTGGCGGTGATCACGCATGGGGAACGTGAGGCGGGCCCGCAACTTCGGCGGCAATGTAGGAGCGCAGCCCGGAGACGATCATCCGCTCCCCGGCCCCGCCGACCAGGAGGATCTGCGGCCTGAGCCTTCTGGCAGTAGGGCGGGAAGTAGCGCCCTGCTGACGACGCGCCTCAGTGACGGCTCGCAAGGCAACGGCTCACTCGTCGACAACCGGGTGTCCCGTCACCTGGGCGCGATACTCCGGGAATGGACAGCTGGGGCGCACCGCTCTACGGCGACCCGTGCCGAGAGTGTGGATTCACGTGGTCAACCGGATTCGCAACCATGACCTCGATGATGCGCAGTCTTCCTGATTCGATCGACGAGCTCGTCACAGGCGCGACGGGAGCTGAGCGACTGCACGAGCTCGGATGGAATGTCTCCGGCTACGTCGCACACATGGCGGACAACACTCGGATCTGGGCCGAGCGGGTGATCGCCGTCGCCCGGGGTGCGGACGCGCACGTCATCCCCTACGAGCCCGACCTTCTTGCCGAGGCCAGGCGCTACAACGACGTCGCCCTGCAGGGAGCGACCTGGTCTCTCCGCATCGCGGTCGACGATTGGCTCACCGCCGTCGAAGAAGCAGAATCTGCTGGAGTCGTCATGCTGCACTCAGAACGTGGCGCCATGGACATCTCGGACGTCGTTGCGTCGAACGCCCACGACTCCCATCATCACCGTTGGGATCTGACACGGATTCTTCACGGGCGCTGAACAGGCACCTCAACCATTCCTCCGGTGCCGAGGGGCGGCTCCCCGGCCCGATTGGCCTACTGGACACCGACGACGGCGTGTGACCGGTTGGGAAGGACTCGGCACAGCTACTAACTACTTGTAACGAATCCCCAATCGGGGCCCGAATTTGTACACGGCCCGCGTGCACCCGCCGGGCACGCAGCATCCGTGGCGGATTCTTGGCGACCACTGCTGGTGGTCGGAGTCATCATTATGACCGTGAACACGAGAACCCCTTCGAGGGTGGCCGGATCCGACAACGTAACCTGCACCGGGAAGCTGGAAAAGGTGCCATCGGCACAGTCGGGCTCACAGTTGTTGATGCTGTGGGACGCGCTACCCACAGCGTTCGTCGTGGTCCAACTGCTCCAATGGATGCTGCCCAGGTTGTCAGCGCTGGTGGCGCAACCGATGAAGATCGTGCCGGACTCGAATCCCGATCCACCCAGCTGGGGATCACAGTTCGGCGCCGCCGGTAGAGCCGAAGACGGCGGCGTGGTGGTGGTGGTGGTGGTGGGAGCTGTGGTCGAAGGCGGGGCCCCCGTCGTCGGCGTCGTCGTCGCAGACGTGCTCAAGGAACGAGGCCCATTCTGAGGACTCACAGCGCATCCGGCCAGGAAGACAAGCGGAACAAGGCAGCAGATTCCAACGGTCCACCTCACGAATCCATTATGCGTCCCCTATGGCAAGCAGGGTTACCGCCTGCGTTCGCTGTTCGTGATCCAGGAGCGGATCTTCTCCTCGAGCACGGGCATCGGTAACGATCCGCTGTCGAGCACGGCGCTGTGGAAGTCCGGCAGCGCGAAGCCACCACCCAAGGCACGGCGCGCCTCGTCGCGCAGTCGGAGGATCTCGAGTTTGCCGGTCAGATACGCCAGTGCCTGGCCAGGCCAAATGATGTACCGGTCGACCTCGTTCGCGAGGAACTCGACCGGCATGGGCACGTGGGCGACGTAGAAGTCGACTGCCTTCTGGCGGCTCCAGCCGAGGGCGTGCAGCCCAGTGTCGATGACAAGGCGAGCCGCGCGCATGAGGGAGGCCGCCAGTGCCCCGAGATCGCCCTCGGTGCCGCTGTAGAGGCCGATCTCGTCGGCAAGCTGTTCGGCGTACAGCCCCCATCCTTCGGAAAACACTGTTACCGAGCGCTGGCGCTGCAGGGCGGGCAGGTCGATCAGTAGTTGAAGGCGCGAGAGCTGGAGGTGGTGGCCGGGCACCGCCTCATGGAAGGCGACCACTTCGAGGTCCCAGCCTGTGCCGGCGGTCATGCGCTCGGTATTGAACCAGAAGGTGCCTGGGCGGGATCCGTCGAGCCGGGGCGGGGTGTAGTGCGGCGCCATTCCGCTCGCCGCGACAACCTGCGGCATCGGGGTCACGGCACAAGCAGGTGGGAGAGGCTCCGGAAAGACCTCCTTTGCACGCGCCTCCGCCCGGCGGATGGCAGCGGAGGCGGCCCCGATCGCCTCGGCGGCACTTTGTCTTATGGATGAGGCCCGCAGCGCCTCGTGCACCTCGGCGAGGCTCGATAGACCGATCTCTCTTCCGAGCTCGATCACCCGCGCCTCGAGCTCGGCGATCTGGTCGAGGCCGGTCTGGTGGAGTTGTGCCGCCGTGAGCGGAAGCGTGGTGTGCGACCAGACGGCACGTGCGTAGTCGGCATCGCCCTCCGGGAGGTGGGTGAGTCCCGGCTCGCTCGCGCTGCGGGCGCCCGGGAGGATCTCTCTCAGGAGATCAACCCAACGACCGATCGCGGGCTTCACGACGTCGCGCCCGATTCTGTCCCTGTCCTGCTGCCACTGCGGGGCCCCATCCCAGCCTTCGGGAGGTATCGGCGCCGTGAGCGCAGCCGGCACGTCGGCCGAGAGGACGGATTCGGCCCAGGCGATCGCCTGCTCCACGAGTGGCGCGACGGGGAGCCGTCCCTTCTCGGCCCCGGTGCGCAGGCGTTCGGAGACCTGGTCGATCCAACGGCCGCTCTTCTGCAATCGCTCCAGGTAATCGCCGGCCGCTGCGGCGTCCGCGATGACGCTTCGCGCCGCTACGGCGAGCAGCGATGCGGGGCCGCTGAACGCCATGGGCGTGACGGTGTACTCGACTGCCTTCGAGTCGACCATGGCGATCTCCTGCTCGGCCTCGATGGCGACGCAGCTGAGCGTGATCCTGTCGGCCTCGCTCATCGTCGATGTGTCCACGGCATTGGCTTCTCCGAGCAGCTGCTCGACACGATCCCGCCAAGCGGCCTCCCCTGCCTCGCTGGCATCGGGTACCCGGTCGTCGTAACCGGAGATGCCGTAGTTGCTGGCGTCGAACGGGTGTACCTCGAGCCAGTCCGAATGGAAGCGGTCGGCGAGCTCTCTCGGAGAATTCATGCACGGAAGTTTGCCGGACCCGCCTGGCGGTTGCTAGGCCTTGCCCGGGCCGCTCGAGTGGCTCAGATCACGCCCGACCGACCGGGATTGCCCCCGCTCTCCGGGCGGGTTCGCAGCTGTGGAGCGAACCCCCGAAGTGACGGAGGGCTCCGCCGAGGCGGCGACGGGTGGCAAGGGCGCGTCATGGGTCAGCGGGTGTTGGGGAAAACAGCATCCCGCCCAGGACGTCCAAGCCGATTTTCTGTCAAGATGTCCGGAATTCGACAAGGGAGTACTGGTCATGGCCGTTTTGATTGAGAACGTCTTCCCAGTCGGGGTGACCAACGAGTTACTGGACGCTGTCACCGACGAAATGGGCGTCGACGCAGAACTTCCGGCCGGCGGGATCGTGCATGTGCACTTCGAGAAGGACGGCCGTGCGCACGGCGTCGACGTGTGGGACTCAGTCGAGGCCTATCAGCAGTTCGTCCAGTCAACGCTTGTACCGGCCATGGGCAAGGTTGCCGTGGCAAGAGGCCTCGATCCGTCACAGATGGGCGAACCCGAAGTGACGATCACCGAGGTCCATCGCCTCGTTCACTGAGCGTCGACCCCGGGACGAACCCTCAGTCTCAGGGCACGCATATATCCGGCGTATGGGGCAGTCACGCGATCGAGGTGACCAACTGCGCCTCAGCTCGGCGTTCGGGACAGGCCGCTGCTCAGCGGTGAAACACTGTTGCTGCACATGTGGGCAGGGAAGGGAACGAGTCAGTCGTGACGGAACACTCCCCCCCATTCCCGACACAGGGACCTGAGAGGGTGGACGGTAACCCCTTCCCGCGGGGTTTCTTCGACCAGGCTGACCCGTCCCCCGATTCGGTGTTCTACTCCTGGCCTCGCCTGGTCACCCACATCGACGATCATGCCATCGCTGCGGTGGGTGCCCTGTATGACGAAATTGGGATCTCTGGCGACGTGCTCGATCTCATGAGTTCGTGGGTCTCCCACTTCCGCACCCCGCCAGCGCGCCTCACCGTGCTCGGGATGAACTCCGACGAGCTCGACGCGAACCCCTCGGCAGTGGTCACTGTCGTCCACGACCTCAACGCCGAGCCCCGGTTGCCATTCCCCGACGAGTCCTTCGACGCCGTGGTGTGCTGCGTTTCCGTCGACTACCTCACCAGACCGATAGAAGTGTTCGCCGACGTGGCCCGCGTGGTGCGCCAAGGAGGGCCGTTCGTCTGTGCGTTCTCCAATCGATGCTTTCCGACCAAGGCTATTCGCGGCTGGCTGTACGCCGACGACGAGCAGCATTGCGAAATCGTCGAACAGTACTTCCGTCTCGCTGGGTGCTGGGATGAGCCTCGCAGGCAACGACGTACCGATGCCTCGCATCGAGGCGACCCCTTGTTCGCAGTGTGGGCTCACCGAGCGAGGCGCGCCGCAGCGGACAAACCGAAATCACCTGCCGCAATCGATGTCGATCGATAGAACACGCCAGCCCGGCGAGCTGAGGCACCCACGTCGCCCGAAGACAGGGCCGGGTGGACCGGGTCACGTATCGGATCGGTCGGTGTAGATGCCTCCTAGTCCCGAGTGGATCTCTATCCACTCGGCTCCGTCGTCCCCTGCCGTCCAGGAGTACAGGGCGTCGGGCGAGAAGTAGCCCATCCCGGCGGTGACCTGCTGGTTGCCGAAACGCAACTCGCCGCGGAGGACGTAGTCGACCTGGTAGGTGCCGTGCCGATGCGGTTTCACCCGCTCACCCGGTTTGGCCGTCTCGTGGTAGACGCAGAGCCGGTCTGTCTGGACCAGCGTGCGCGTCACCAGATCCCGGCCCAGCAGCTCGAACAGCTCCTCGGCGCCGGAGGCGCCAGCCAGCATCTCCTCGTTGGTCACGCCGGGGACGGTGGCGACGTCGAAGACGAAGGGGCGCAGTGGGTCGGCCACCCGCTCAGTGTTTCACACTCACCCTGTTTCGGCTCCGTCGCGCAGCACGGGGAGGATTGCCGGCCAAGTTCCGAAGGTGCGGCACGCACTCAAGACGACGAAGACCAGCTGGCGCCGTCGGAGATTCCAGAGGAGATCAACGGTGAGAGTGCGGCGATGTTGCTGGATGGAAAACGTGTCGCCGAGATTGGAGGCGATTCGGGTATCGGTTCGCGGTGGCCGCTCTCTAGGGTGCCCCTTTCGCAATCGGCAACAATCGGCGCGCCTAGTGTCTTGGGTAATGGGCTCAGAGTCGCAGTCACGTCGCGATCTGACAGCGGCGATGCAGGCCCTGGGCGAGCAGGGGTTGGGCATCGAGGGCGTGCACGTACACGTGCGTGACCGACCGCCGCTCGAGCAGCACTGGGTGGCGGATCTTCGTCGCGACATTTTCTCAGCGTCGAAGACCTTCACCTCGGTAGCCGTTGGTATCGCTCAGGCCGAGGGCCTGCTCGACGTGGACGATCTGGTCCTGTCCCATCTTGCACACCTGACGTCCGATCCGACACCAGGTGTCGAAGCGATCACGATCCGGCACCTGCTCACCATGTCGTCGGGAATCGCCTACCGCTGGCAGGACCCCGACGCCGATCACCCGGGAGACCCGGCCAGCGACATCCTGAGGACGCCGCTTCGCGCCACACCCGGGACCGCCTTCGCCTACCGGGGCGCTAACACCTATCTGCTGGGCCGCATCATCCAGGCCTGCTCGGATCAGGACCTGCGCGACTTCCTGCTCCCACGGCTGTTCTCCCCTCTCGACATTAAGAACCCGCAGTGGCTTCGCTGCCCACTCGGTTACTCCCTCGGTGCGGTCGGGCTGCAGCTGCGTACCGAAGAGATCGCCAGGCTCGGCCGCACCTTGCTCGATGACGGCCGCTACGGCGACCGTCAGCTCGTACCGGCCGACTATGTAGCCAGCATGGTCGCCGACAGCGTGCCGACTGACGGCCATGTCGCCACTGGCGCCGTGGAGCCCCATTCGGACAACGCGCGATACGGCCGGCATGTCTGGCTGTGCGACCGGGACGACGCCTGGCGAATGGACGGCCTCTACGGGCAGTTCAGCATCGTGCTGCATCGTCAACAGGCTTGTGTGACGACCACCGCCCACTACCGAGGGCCGACCACCGACATCCTGGACGCCATCTGGTCCGCGATTGTGCCCGCGCTGGAATGACCGGCACGCATTCCACACCGGCGCGGCGGGATTGTGCTGTCGGATCCCACTCGTTTGTTGTGCCCCATGGGTCCCGTGGGTTGGCACCCAGTCCCGGCGAACCGGGGCACGCTGATCCGCGGCAAGTCCTGGCCACCGATGAGTCTAGATCGAGCGATGAACCGATGGCCGGGGCACGGCCGTTGTATCCCTAGCAGCGGGACTGGCGGTGCGCGTCCCGCATGCGTGGGGATGATCAGCTCGGCCCGCGGACGCACAAAGCCTAAGACGGCACCCAGCGCGTCGTAGGCGATGCCAGCCAGCCCAGCATCTGACGGCGGGTGGTCGGCCCGCGCGTCGCCCACGGTGACGGCAGCGCACCCTCGGTGCGAAGATGAGCCGCCTCGGGCACGTTGGTCGCCAACGGGTCGACAGTCAGGCCGCAGCGGGTGGCGTCGGGATCGATGCCGAAGAGTTGCGCGGCGTTACGACCGAAGATGCCCTGCTTCACGTCGCCCGTGAGGGCGGGATAGCCATAGACTTCTTGGAACTCGGTCGTGATCTCGAAGGCCTCCATGGCCATGATCTGCGGCTCCGGGCTCCCGTACCAGATGGCGTCGGTCCCCCACAGGACCCGCTGGTCGCCCACGCGGCTGAGCAGCTTCCCCAGAGCGTGCGCCGCCTGGTCGGGTTCGGTGAGCAGCTGGCGCCACAGGGTTGCCACGTCGACCCAGACGTTGTCGTTCACGGGTACGTCGTACTGATCGAGCGCAGCCAGGAGCGTGTCGATGCCGATGGTCGCTGCGGGGTCATAGGGACCCTCGATGTGCGAAGGATCCCACGCCGCGTGATACACGAGAAATTGCATGTCGGGGTACTGGCGCGACAGGGCGACCATGTCGCCGGGGTGATTGAAAGCGGGATCGAAGTTGACCAGCGGCAGACCCTTGTGGGCTACGAAGACCTTGATCCCGAGGTCGTGCGCATGCTGGACGGTCGGCAATCCGATGGCCGGGTCGAGCAGCGAGTACCCCTGGCCCGTTGGGCTCCAGGCCGTGTACACCTTGAACGCGATTGGTGGGCCAGCCTCCACGGCGCTCGACATCTCCTCGAGCGTGGCGGTAACGGGGCCGACGTTGGGAGCGATGATGTTCTCGACCAAGACCCGGTTGAAGCCTCCGCCCGTCAACTCGTTCGTGATCTGCTGGGTGGCCAGCGCGTCAGGAAACGGGATGGGGGCGTTGGCCGGGCCTGAGTTAGGGACGTCGGTCAGGATGGCCATCGTGGTGTCGCTGGCCAGGAAGAGGTCGTGCAGGTAGTTGGCGCGATCGACGCAGTCGAGTTGGTCGCTGTCCGTGCAGCCCGGCGGGAGCATCGAGAGAACGAGCGACGTCGTGTCGGGTGCGTTCTGCACCCAGGGACCGCTGGGGATCACGTGATGGGTGTGCACGTCGAACACGAATGAGTTGCTCTGCAGCGCCTTCTGGCAGGACTCGACCTCGTGCGGTGGTGGCACGCGGTATCGGCCCCCGCGACCGCGGGCGCCCGTCTCCCCGTGCGACGCCGGCGACGTGGCGCACCCGGTCAGCTCGAAGGCGGCCAGCGAAGCGGCTACTGCGCCCGCGCCCTGGAGGAAACGCCTGCGGTCCAGGCCCGTTCGTCGTG
>DATNLP010000265.1:0-11478 GCA_035602795.1 Acidimicrobiales bacterium
CGTCGGTGAGGAGCTCATCGACGCCAGCCTGGCCCGCCTGCACGACGCGGTGGACTACGTGCACCAGCGCGCACTCGAGGGCTTCAACGATGGCGTGGACGTCTGGACCCTGATGGACGAGATTCAGCTGCCGCCGGAGCTCCGGGTCGGTCAGGGCTACGGCAAGGTCTCGTGGGCCGTGCGCACGCTCTGGGAGAGCTACGTGGGCTGGTTCAAACTGCAGTCGACGACGGAGCTCTATCCCGACAGCGCCGGCGCTGCGTTGGCGGAATTGGTGGACGCCGCCGGGACCGACGTGGCGCTGAACAGGGCGGAGGCCGCCCTGGATCGAGGTCAGGCCCCGTTGGCGATCCGGCTGGGCGAGGCGGTCATCGCCACGGACCCGGGCTCGCCACGCGCCCGCTCCGTGCTGGCCAACGCCCACCGGTACCTGCTCGACCATGGTGGCGACATCAGCTTCTGGGAAAACGGATGGCTGCGCGATCAGCTCGCGCGCTGGGGGAGTGACTGACCAATGGACCACTACCACGTCGGCATCATCGTGACCGATATCGAGGCGGCCAGCGCCAAGTTGACCGACCTGCTGGGCGTCACCTGGGGGCCGATCATGCACATCGACGAGCAGGAGTACCGCGACGAGGCCGGCAACGACGTCGTCCTGCCGACGACCATGCGGTACTCGACGGGCACCCCGTGCCTGGAGCTGATCCTGGAGGTGCCGGGCACCGTCTGGGTGCGCAACGAGGCCAGCAACCTCCACCACGTCGGCTTCTGGAGCGACTCGTTGCCCGACCAGAGCGCCGCCTTCACGGCGGCCGGCTGCCCGCTCCAGCTCTGCGGACGGGCCGGCGGCGTGACACCGACGTCCTTTTCGTACCACCGGGACCCGGATCTTGGGATCCGCATCGAGCTGGTCGACGGGGCCATGCGGGACATGATGCAGTTCCTGTTCGAACCCCAGCCGCCCACGGCCTGACCGAGACGACCTCCCGGCTGGCGCGCACGCCACGACGGAGACAATAGGGACAGACGGCAGCAAGACGAATCTGGCCCCTTTAGGGACCCCTTGCTAGCTGGGCCTTCTTGGACGTAGACCGCCGATAAGGTTCATTATGTTAAGTTGGATTGAAATCGTGGCAGGCCTCCGTCCCCCTCAAGCCACCACCGTCGATGCCGGCGGTGTGGGCTCGAACGGATCGAGTGTGTTGGCGGCCAGGAGCGCCTGCCGACGTTGCACCTCCAGCGCCATCAGCTGGAGCTCCAGACCGACCTTCTGCGCTTCGGCCTGCTCCCGGGCCACCTTGACCATGCTGGCCGCCTCGAGCTCGGGATCCTGGGCGCAGCAATGAGCCAGTTCGGGGTCATAGACCACCCCTTCGGTCGGAACAGCCACCACGGAGGGATTCTCCACCGTGTCGCCCACCTTGGGCAGCGCCTCGAGGGTAGAGGCGAACGTTCCCGGGAAGTCCGTCTCCAGCTCCTGGATTTGGGCCGGTGTGAGCGGCGTCGGATCCAGGACCCCGATGGTGGAGAGTTGAACGACCACGGAGGTGACGCTGGTTGTGGCCACATAGACGTCCTGGACCTTGCGCACGAAGTAATTGACGGCGTAACAGACATTGTTGTTCTCCAACGTCCGTTGGGTCGTCGAGACCGTGTCGGAATCCTCGTAGCTGCTGATGGTGACCGACCGCAGCATGTCGGTATTTTGAGCCGACGTTTGGGCCGTGGCGTTGAAGTCGTTTGAGACCGACTGCGTATCGAGGTCCTTCACGGTGGTCTTCGTGTCCGACGACGTGCTGGCGGACGGACCCTGGCCGAGGGTGCCGATGAGTGGGAGGCTGATGCCCACGCCCAGGGTCGCAGAGCCTGAGCCTTGGGACTGGGTGTCCAGCAGGTTGTCGAGTTGCGTCGAGTCATCCGAGTGCTGCTGTTGATGTATGGCAGATAGGAACTGGGAAAAGGTCGCTTGAACCGAGACCCGCTGTTCCTCCGAGGTTGATCGCCGGTAGCGGTCACTGTGGAAGAGGGTCATCTTCTCCCCCGGCAGCAGCGTCAGCGTGTAGGCCAGTCCCCCGTGCTGCTTGCCGACAAGACACAGCGTGTGGGTGTAGGTGACCGTGATCACCACGTTCCGCCCGATGACACTCACGGCCTTCGGACTCTCTGGAAACGGCAGGGTGACCGTTCTCGTCTCGGTGTAGACGGAGCAACTTGGACCAGTCCGCCAAGGCGGATCACACGGGCTCTGGCAGCAGGCGTCCTGTGTGGGAAGCGCGACCGGCGTGCTGCCGTCGGTCGGGTCGAAAGCCGCTACGGCAGCATCTGCCATATGTTGCTCCTTTCGGATTGACGATCCGCCGAGCCATGAGTGGTCCCCCTCCGTCGCTCCGCTCCCCCGAGGTGACGTGGCGCCACCTCGATCCTGCGCAACGCCGTCTCCACACCCTCCACGCTGCGGATGATCACAGGTGAGTCGTGCTTGGTCTACACCTCAGTCGGAGGAGCGACAAGCACTTTTCACGCGACTCAGGACAGGTTCAGTCCACACTCAGCCCACTGTCGATTTTCGGGTGGCGCAGCGCCTTCAGGACAGCGGCTGCGTCTCGCGTGACCCTTCAGGCGACCGCCGAGCGCTGCACGTAGTCGAGCATCGCGGGTCGCACGATCAGGACCGACGTGACGGCCACCACGGTGATCCAGACCGTGCAGACACGGAGCGGCTGCCCTACGCGCATGCCGGGAGGGCGGGCGGACTCCCCTTCACTTCCTCCGGTATCGCTCACCGGCACCCCTTTCGCCCCTGAACGACCTTGAGGCACCGAACCAAGTTGAATCGCTGGAAGCTTGCTGGCGTACAACCACGTACAACCAGGTGTGGTGTCCCGCCCGTTCCAAGAAACTGCCGGATATTGCTTGCACTCCTGACATGAATTCCGTACAATGACGAGCGATAAGTAGCCCTTGATAAAGCTTCCATAGTCCGGACGGATGAGAAGCTGAAATACCAGGTAGAAGGCTTGTACTGGCCTCCCTTTTGCAGTAGTGTCCCCGGCTATGTCCGGGGGTTTTAGCGCGCCTGTATTTGTGCGTGATTTAGACCGGTGAGTGGGTGATGGTCGACCCCTCCCCTGCCCGTGATCCCGAACTGGAAGCGGAACAGCGCTACCTGGACGACGCGCTGGACGCGCTCGCGGCCATGCGGAAACGCGCCGAGCTGCTGCTCGAAGACCTCACCAGCGCCGGCAATCCCGACCTCGACTACCAGGCCGCCCTGGCGCGACGGGTGAGCCTTCTCGCCGAGAGCCCGCGCCCACTCCTCTTCGGCCGGATCGACGAGGAGGACGGACCTTCGTGGCACATCGGCCGTCGCCACGTCGAGGACACCAAGGCGGACCCCGTGGTCATCGATTGGCGGGCGCCTGTCTCCACACCCTTCTACCGGGCCAGCTCCAGCGACGCCCAGGGGCTGACACGGCGCCGCCAGATCATGGTGGAGCAGAACGCGGTGGTCGCCGTGGCCGACGACCTCTTCGGCGGAGCGGGTGACGATGTCGGCACCACCACCCGACTGCGCGGTGGCGATGCGTTGCTGGCCGAGCTGGAACGGGCCCGTACCGGCGAGATGCTCGACATCGTCGCCACCATCCAGGCCGAACAGGACGAGATCATCCGCGCCCCGCTCCAGCAGCTGCTGACCGTCCAAGGCGGGCCGGGTACCGGCAAGACGGCGGTTGGTCTGCACCGGGCGGCCTTCCTCCTCTACAACCATCCCAACCTCAGCCGAGACGGCGTCCTCGTGCTCGGTCCGAGCCGGGCCTTCCTGCGCTACATCGCGCAGGTCCTCCCGGCGCTCGGTGAGGAGGCAGTGGTGCAGACCACCATCGCCGACATCGCCCCCAAGGCGAAGGTGCGCGTCCAGGAACCGATGGAGGTGCGCCGAGTGAAGGGCGATGCACGAATGGCCGAGCTCCTGCGTCGCGCCCTCGATGGGCGGCGACGACCGCTAGAGGAGGACGTCACGCTGCGGGTCCGGTTCGCCCGCGGCGCCTTGTCCGCGGCGACGGTGAACGACCTCGTGGCCTCCATCGTGGCGCGCCCGGCTCCGTACAAGGCGGGTCGCCTGGCCCTGCGCGCCCGTCTGGTCAGCGAGGCCCGGCGCGTCTTCCGGGCGTCCGCCCGACTGGGCGCCGACGAGGCGTGGTTCGAAGGCGAGCTGGTCGCCTCGGACGAGTTCTCCTCGCTCCTCGACATGCTCTGGCCGACGGTCTCTCTCGCCGCACTCGTGCGCGATCTGCTGTCGTCCCGAGACCAGCTTGAGCGCTTCGGCGACGGGCTCTTCTCCACCGAGGAATTGAGGCTGCTGGTGCGGACCAGGGATGCCAACGTGTCCTCCACTGCGTGGAGCGTCGACGATCTGGCCCTTCTCGACGAAGCCTCGTTCCTCACCGGAGGGCGATCGCGCCGCTACGGACACATCGTCGTCGACGAGGCTCAGGACCTCACACCGATGCAGTTCCGCATGATCGCTCGCCGTTCGCCGTCGGGCTCGGTCACGGTACTGGGCGACCTGGCCCAGGCCACTGGGCCCTGGACCTACGCGGACTGGGGCGAGGTGCGCGCCTTCTTGCCCGACGCCGCCCCGCCGCAGCACGACGAACTGACACTCGGCTATCGGGCGCCGGGCCGCGTCCTCGACTACGCCTCGCGGCTCCTGCCGGTGGCCGCCCCAGGCATCAGCCCGACGTCATCGATCCGCAGCGGGCGCACAGACCCCGTCATCGTGCAGACGGCTCCGGCCGAGCTGGCCGCGACCGCGCTCGCCGAGGCACGCCGGCTGGCCGCCGAACACGCCCTGGTGGCGGTCATTACCCCGGACGAGCTGGTGGCCGAGCTCAGCCGGCTGGCTCGTCGTCACACCGAAATCGGGCAGCTCGAGCGCGACGCCATGACCCGTCCCATCACCATTGTCCCGGCCCCCGCGGCCAAGGGCCTCGAATTCGACGCCGTGGTCGTGGTCGAGCCGGCTGCCATCGCCGGTGAGGACCCCCGGGGCCTGCGTCTCTTGTACGTGGCCTTGACGCGGCCCATCCAGCACCTGAGCATCGTCCACGCGGTACCGCTGCCCGGCCCCCTCGTGGGCTGAGTCACCGCCACTCCCCTACCATTCCTTCCATGGCCATGGACCTGAACGGCAAGGTGGCGCTCATCACGGGCGCCAGCAACGGCATCGGCGAGGGCGTCGCCCGCCACCTGGCGGGCCGGGGCGCCCAGGTGGTGCTGGCGGACATCGACGAGACCCGCGGCAAAGCCGTCGCCGACGAAATCGGTGGGCGCTTTGTCGCCACCGATGTGGCCGATCCCGCAGCCAGCACCGCCGCTGTCGCCTTCGCCGTCGAGGCGTTCGGGGACCTGCACATCGCGCACCTCAATGCCGGCGTGACCTCCTGGTGCTCCATGGGCGACGACTTCGATCCGGAGGCCTACCGGCGTTCCATGTCGATCAACCTCGACGGCGTCGTCTACGGGATCGCGGCCGCCCGCCGCGCCATCAAGGCCAGCGGCGGCGGGACCATCGTGGCCACAGCGTCAATGGCGGGCATCGTGGTCGCGCCCTTCGACCCCATCTATGCCGCCAACAAGCACGCGGTGGTCGGCTTGGTCCGCTCGCTGGGCGAGTCCTACGGGTCCGAAGGCATCCGCATCCATGCGCTCTGCCCGTCGTTCGCCCACACGAACATCATCAAGGGCTCCGAGCAGACCCTGATCGACATGGGGTTCCCCATCCTCGAGGTGTCCGACGTCGTCGCCGCCTTCCAGCGCATCCTCGATTCCGACACCACGGGGCAGGCGTGGTACGTCGTGGCCGGTCGCGACAGCGAGCCGTTCCAGTTCCGGCGCGCTCCCGGGCCCCGGCTCGACTGACCGGTCGGTGGCGCACGCGCCCGGTGTGAGCGAGGTCGAGCAGCCCGCCACCTGCTTCGTCTGCTCCAAGCACCGCGCCGAGGATGACGCCGAGGGTGGGATCCTCTACTTGGACAAGCTCGTCTACGCCGGCCATGTCCACACCATGGGCGGGACCGGCGCCTATCGGGGCCATCTCGTGCTGGAGCCGCGCCGCCACGTCGAGGGGCTAGGGCTCCTGGACGACGCCGAGGCGAAGCGGATCGGGTGGCTCACCAATCGGCTGGCCGCTCTGCTGCGGGACGAGCTGGCAGCCGAGCACGTGTATTCGTTCGTCCTCGGCGGGGCATCCGTGACGGCAAGAACGCCGGCCCACCTCCACGTGCACCTCGTCCCCCGCTACCCGGGCACGCCACCGGAGTTTGCGGGCACGGCGATCACCCATTGGCCGGATGCGCCACGGGTGGACCCCACCGGCATGCGTGCCCTGGTCACGGAGCTCCGCGCCCGCCTGCTCGCCGGTGCTCCGCCTGCCTGATCCGCTGGGTCGAACACCCGGAGCATTACGATGCCCTCAGCAGCGAAACGACGACCGGCGATGGGTCCCGCCGGGGGGCACCGCCCCGAACCGCCGACACGACATGGCTAATGGCTCCTGACCGGCACCTGGGAGGGCCGAGCCATGGACGACGAGCTGCAGAACGACGGGGACGATCGCAGTCCGTTCACGTCCGCCCGCGAGATCGTGGCGCAACATCATGAGGCGGCGACGCTCGACCCGGAGGAGCTGGCCGAGGAACGCGAGGCCCTCAGCCAGGTCGACGAGCACGACCTCTTGGACGAGCCCGTGCTCCCCCTGTTCGGGTTGTCTGCTGGCACCATTGCCGCCATCTTCGTGGGCGGGGCGCTGGGCACGCTGTCTCGCTACCTCCTCGAGGTGCATCACCCGATGGCGCCCGGAGCGTTCCCTTGGGTGACGCTGCTGGTCAACCTTTCGGGCTCCTTCGCCATCGGACTTCTACTCCCGCTCACCGAGCACGTGTCCCATCGGGCACACGCAGCGCGCCCGCTGCTGATCGTCGGCTTCCTGGGCGGCTGGACTACGTACTCGACGCTGGCCGTCGATGCCACGCTGCTGGCCAAGGACGGTCACATCGGGACTTGCCTGGCCTACCTGGCCGCCACCGTTATCGGCGGTCTGGCCCTCGTCATTGCTGGCCACGACCTCGGCCGGAGGCTCGCCGCGTCATGACCGCGTCCGCACCCACCCTGGGCATTGCATTGCTGGTCGCCTGCGCCGGCGGCGCAGGCGCCGTGGTGCGCGCGCTGCTCATCCATCACATCGGGTTGCGCCATGGCGACCCCCTGCCCGTCGGCACCATGGTCGTGAACGCGTCCGGCTCGCTGTTGCTCGGCGTGTTGACGGGGCTGGCGCTCTACCACGGCCTCGGCTCGCACGCGCTCGCTATCGCCGGGGTCGGTCTTTGCGGGGGTTATACGACGTGGTCCACCGCCAGCTGGGAGACCATCCACTTGTTGCACACGGGCCACCGCGGCGTGGCAGCTGCCTACACCCTCGGGAGCCTCGTCGTGTGTCTCGGTACCGCCGCCGCCGGGATCGGACTCGCAGGGCTGCTCTGACGACTGGACCCTGATGGCCCTAGTCGGCGAAGGCCTCCGGAGGCGGGCACGTGCACATTAGGTTGCGGTCGCCGTAGGCCTGGTTGATCCGGGCCACCGGGGGCCAGTACTTGGCTGCCGTCTGCCCGGCCGGGAACACCGCCGTCTCGCGGTCGTACGGCCGCTCCCACTTGGAGACGAGCGCCGCCGCCGTGTGCGGCGCGTTGCGCAGCGGGCTGTCCTCGAGCGTCCACTCCCCCGCCGCCAGTTGGTCGATCTCGGCCCGGATCGCGATCATGGCGTCGCAGAATCGGTCCAGCTCGCCCAGGTCCTCGCTCTCGGTGGGCTCCACCATGAGCGTGCCGGCTACCGGGAAGCTCACCGTCGGCGCGTGAAAGCCGTAGTCGATGAGGCGCTTGGCCACGTCGTCGACCGTGACCCCGGTCGCCTTGGTCAACGGGCGCAGGTCGAGGATGCACTCGTGAGCCACCAGGCCGTGCTGGCCGGTGTAGAGGACGGGGAACGACGACCCGAGGCGCGCCGCCACGTAGTTGGCCGCCAACACGGCCGACTTGGTGGCGTGCGTCAGGCCGGCGCCCGACAGCATGCGCACATAGGCCCAGCTGATCGACAAAATGCCCGCGCTGCCGTAGGGCGCTTCACTCACCGGCCCGATGCCGACGCGCTGTTCGGGGCGTGGGTGCATCGGGTGGGAAGGCAGGAAGGGCACCAGATGCTCGGCCACCGCCACGGGTCCGACGCCGGGCCCGCCCCCGCCATGCGGGATGCAGAAGGTCTTGTGCAGGTTCAGGTGCGACACGTCGCCGCCGAACTGTCCCGGCTTGGCCAGGCCCAGCAGCGCGTTCAGGTTGGCCCCGTCGATGTACACCTGGCCACCGTGCTCGTGCACCAGCGCGCACATGGCAGCGATCCCCTCCTCGTACACCCCGTGGGTCGACGGATACGTGACCATGATGGCGGCCAGACGTTCACCATGCTCCTCGCACTTGGCCTTTAGGTCGTCGAGGTCGACCGTTCCGTCATCGAGCGCCGCCACCACGACGACGCGCATGCCGGCCATGACGGCAGACGCGGCATTGGTGCCGTGCGCGCTCGATGGGATCAGGCACACGTCGCGCTGGGCGTCCCCGCGCGACTGGTGGTAGGCGTGAATGGCCACCAGCCCGGCCAACTCCCCCTGGCTCCCGGCGTTGGGCTGGACGGACACCCTGGCGTAGCCGGTGACATCGGCCAGCCAAGCTTCCAGGTCGTCGATCAGCTCCTGGTAGCCCAACGTGCTCTCCAACGGCGCGAACGGGTGGATGTCGGCGAATCCAGGCAGCCCGACCGGCTCCATCTCCGTGGTGGCGTTGAGCTTCATGGTGCACGAGCCCAGCGGGATCATCCCCCGGTCGAGTGCGAAGTCCTTGTCCGACAACCGGCGCAGATAGCGCAGCATGGCCGTCTCGGAGTGGTGCTCCGTGAACACCGGGTGGGTCAGGATGGGGCCCTTGCGAAGCAGGTTTTGTGGCAATGCCTCCTGGAAGCCGGCACCCTCCCGTGATGCATCCGCGGCGCCGAAAGCCTCGAGCACCGCGAACACGTGCGCGGCCGTCGTCGTCTCGCCGCACGACAACCCGACGTGGTCGTCGTCCACCAAGCGCAGCAGCACCCCGCGCTCCGCCGCCGCGGCCACGATCGCCGCGGCGCCGCCCGGCACCTTCACCACCAGCGTGTCGAAGAACTCAGAGTGGACCAGGTCGAAACCGGCCGCTTCGAGACCTCGGGCCAGGGCTACCGCCCGGTCATGCACCCGCCGCGCGATGCCGCGCAGGCCCTCGGCGCCGTGGTACACGGCGTACATCGACGCCACCACGGCCAGCAGCACCTGCGCCGTGCAGATGTTCGACGTCGCCTTTTCGCGCCGGATGTGCTGCTCGCGCGTCTGCAGGGCCAGGCGGTAGGCCCGGCGGTCCTCGGCGTCGACCGACAGCCCGACCAGGCGTCCCGGCAGGTCGCGCTCGAGCCCTGCCTTGACCGCCATGAAGGCGGCGTGCGGGCCCCCGTACCAGAGCGGCACGCCGAAGCGCTGGGACGAGCCGACCACGACGTCGGCCCCCCACTCCCCCGGCGCCGTCAATAGCGTGAGTGCCAGCAGGTCGGCAGCCACCGTCACCAGGGCCCCGCGCCCATGGGCCTCCGCCGTCACGGCGGCGAAGTTGCGGATGGCGCCCGACGCACCGGGATACTGCTGCACCACCCCGAAGAAGTCCTCGCTCGGCAGCCCGGCCCCGAGCTCCGCCACCTCGACGTCGATCCCGAGCGGCGCCAGCCGCGTGGCCAGCACGGCCCGCGTCTGCGGCAGGCAGTCGGCGTCGACCAGGACCCGGTCGGACTCGCCCGTCGATCGCCGGCGCATCAGAGTGACCGCCTCGGCTACCGCCGTGCTTTCGTCGAGCAGCGATGCGTTCGCCGTGTCCAGCCCCGTGAGGTCCGACACCATGGTCTGGAAGTTCAACAACGCCTCCAGCCGACCCTGGCTGATCTCGGGCTGGTACGGCGTGTAGGCCGTGTACCAGGCCGGGCTCTCGAGCACGTTGCGCCGGATCACACCCGGCGTGATCGTCCCGTAGTAGCCCAGACCGATCATGGGCTCGGCGATCACGTTGCGCCCGGCCAGCCGGCGCAGCTCTTCGAGCACCGCTTGCTCGGATCGCGCCGGCGGCAGATCGAGTGCCTCCAGGGTGCGCACACTCCCGGGCACGGCGGCGTCGATCAACGCGTCGAGCGAGTCGTAGCCAAGCACCTTGAGCATGCCCTCCTGCTCCCCGGCCGAGGTGCCGACATGGCGTCGGACGAAGTCCTCGAAGGGCTCGAGAGAGGTGCTGCCGTCGGGTTGTGCCGTCGGATGGGGTGCGCGCACGGAGGTCTCCTCGTCGGCTCCGCTTTCACACGGAGCTCATCGGTCGTCCTCCCCGCTCTGTCGTGGTACCTGAGAGTCTCGCCGCCCGACAGCGACTTCCACCTTCGGTGCGATCACCCCCAGGGGTGTCCGCTTTCCAGAGTTGCCTCGCCGGAGCGGTATGTCGGCCTGAGAGTTTCTCGGGGAGAGTTGCTCCTCCGGCGTCCCCTCGACTGGTGCTGCGGGGACTCTGGCGCTCCGGTTCAATCGGCGTATTCAGTTGTCGGGTGCATCCTACCGCCGGGCCCCCCTCGGTCGATATTCCTGGTGCCGGGACTGTTGCCCCCCACCTAAACGCCACCGTTTACGCGGCGGAACAAAGGCGGGCCAATCCACAGGACGAGCCGCCTCCGGCGGCTGGTCCTGAGCTACTCCAGCATCCCTGGGACAACGTGGTTCCCATAAGCAGGCGCAGGTGTGGCTTGATGGTGCCATCCCGTGGAGCCACTGTCGGTCCCGACCTGCGGGTGCTGTCCTCGCTGCCCGGAGTGAGGCGGCAGCACCGCACCCTGGTGCAGGCCGTGGGGCCAGAGACCCCCCGTTCTCGAACGACATTGCCGGGTGTACCCTGGTGACGCTTATTGAGAGCACAGCGTCCCCGCTTCCGGTGACAAGATCGAGAGTCCCGATGGGTCCCAATGCTAAGTGTTGGACCTGCCCGGTCTGCCGTCGCAAACTGTTGGCACCGATCGATGGCTGACGCGGGCGACACCGGTATGGATCTGCTCATCGAGGCTGCCACGACGCTCGACATGGCTGCCGGCGCTTGTGAGAGCTCGGAAGATGCAGGGCTCCTCTTTGCACTCGCGGATCGGATCCGTGGCTACCTGGCAATGAGCCGTCCCACCACGACGCTTGGAATGCCCAGGATTATCTCCGACCACGCTCGGCTCACGGATGAAAACGTGATTCACCGCACGGGTGAGTTCAACCAGTCCCACATACGCATCTTGGACTGATATTTCGTGTGGCGGGTGTGGCTTTCGGGTAGC